>JBQCGO010000238.1:0-4197 GCA_051955575.1 Burkholderiaceae bacterium | reverse complement strand
GACGAGGTGTTCGACACCTTTTCGAAGGTCCATCACATCCTGAAGGAAAACTACTTCCTCAATACCAAGGAAGACGAGGAAGATCCGTACGAGTCGTCGCAGATCACGGCGCTGATCGCCAACCCGTGGGGCATCTTCGGCGTCTATTCGTATCGCGAGGTGTTCAGTTTCGAGCGGTTCTGGGGGATCGGCAGCGGCCGCAACTTCGCGCTCGGCGCGATGTACGCGGTCTATGACCGGGTCGAGACGGCAGGGGAGATTGCCGAGATCGGCGTGCAGGCCGGCGCGGAATTCGACAAGAGCTCGTCGGCGCCGTTTCGCGTCGTGAGCTTCTCGATGCGCTAGCGGGACGGCGCCCGGCAGGCGGGCAAACAGTAAAACGAAGGCGACGCGCGGCGTGCGCCGGATCATAACGGGTCACGACCCAACGAGGCAGGAGCGAGAACGATGAGCATGGTCGAGGTGAAGGTGCCGGACATCGGCGACTTCAAGGATGTGGAAGTGATCGAGGTGCTGGTGAAGCCCGGGGACAGGATCCAGGCGGAGCAGTCCTTGATCACGGTGGAGTCCGACAAGGCGAGCATGGAGATTCCATCCAGCCATGCGGGGGTGGTGAAGGAGCTGAAGGTCAAGCTGGGAGACAAGGTATCGCAGGGTTCGCTGCTGCTGATGCTGGAGGCCGAAGGCGACACCGCCGCGCCGGCGTCGTCCGCACCGGCCGCCGCTTCCTCCGCGCCCGCCGCCTCATCCGCGCCCGCACAGGAATCGACCGCGTCCTACGGCGGGAGCGATGCGTCGGCGGCGCCGGCCGCAGGTAGTGGCAGCGGCGGCGAGGTCGAGGTCGCCGTGCCGGACATCGGCGACTTCAAGGAAGTGGAGGTCATCGAGTTGCTGGTCAAGCCGGGCGACACGGTGAAGGCGGAGCAGTCGCTGATCACCGTCGAATCCGACAAAGCCAGCATGGAAATCCCGTCCAGCCACGCGGGCGTGGTCAAGGCGCTGCACGTGAAGATCGGCGACAAGGTGTCGCAAGGCTCGCCGCTGCTGACGCTGGCGGCCGAAGGGCAGGGCGCGGCGCAGCCGGCCGCACCTTCCGCATCCGCTGCGCCGGCCGCATCTGCTGCACCTTCGGCACCCGCCGCGCAGGCAGCTCCCGCGCCGGCCGCCGCGACCTTTTCCGGCAAGGCCGACATCGAATGCGACACGCTGGTGCTCGGCGCCGGCCCGGGCGGTTACACCGCGGCGTTCCGCGCCGCCGACCTCGGCCAGAAGGTGGTGCTGGTCGAGCGCTATCCGTCGCTCGGCGGCGTCTGTCTGAACGTCGGCTGCATCCCGTCGAAGGCACTGCTGCACGCGGCCAAGGTGATCGCCGAAGCGGAAGAGATGTCTCACTTCGGCGTGAAACTGTCGAAACCCGAGATCGACATCGACGCGTTGCGCGGCTGGAAGGACGGCGTGGTCAAGAAGCTCACCGGCGGCCTGTCCGGGCTGGCGCGCGCGCGCAAGGTGCAGGTGGTCGAGGGCGTCGCGTCGTTCTCGTCGCCGAACACGCTGTCGGTGCAGACCAGGGACGGACAGAAGACGGTCGCGTTCAAAAATGCGATCATCGCCGCCGGCTCGTCGGTCACGAAGATTCCCGGCTTCCCGTACGACGATCCGCGGCTGGTCGACTCCACCGGCGCGCTGGAACTACGGCAGATCCCGAAGCGGATGCTGGTCATCGGCGGCGGCATCATCGGCCTGGAGATGGCCTGCGTCTACGACGCGCTCGGCGCGAAGGTCAGCGTGGTCGAGTTCGCCGACGGTCTGATCCCGGCGGCCGACCGCGACATCGTCAAGCCGCTGCACAAGCGCATCGAGAAGCGCTACGAGGGCATCTACCTGAAGACCAAGGTCACGAAGCTGGAAGCGCTGCCCGAGGGACTGCGCGCCACCTTCGAGGGCGAGAACGGCCCGAAGGAGCCGCAACTGTACGACATGGTGCTGCTCGCGGTGGGCCGCCGGCCGAACGGCCGCGACGTCGGCGCCGACAAGGCCGGCGTGATCGTCAACGAGCGCGGCTTCATCCCGGTGGACCGGCAGCAGCGCACCAACGTGCCGCACATCTTCGCGATCGGCGACGTCTGCGGCGACCCGATGCTCGCGCACAAGGCGACCAACGAAGCCAAGGTGGCGGCCGAAGTGATCGCCGGCCACAAGGTCGAGTTCGATCCGATGACGATTCCGTCGGTGGCTTACACGGACCCGGAAGTGGCGTGGATGGGCGTCACCGAAACCGACGCGAAGCGGCAGGGCATTCCGTACGAGAAGGCCAGCTTCCCGTGGGCCGCCAGCGGCCGCGCGCTCGCGGTCGGCGCCGACAACGGCGCGACCAAGCTGCTGTGGGACCCGGAGACGAAGCGCATCATCGGCGCCGGCATCGTCGGCACCAACGCCGGCGAGCTGCTCGCCGAGACAGTGCTGGCAATGGAAATGGGCGCGGACCTCGAAGACCTCGCACTGACGGTCCACGCGCATCCGACGCTGTCGGAAACGCCGATGTTCGCCGCTGAGATGGGACTGGGCAGCATCACCGACCTCTACCTCCCGCCGAAGAAATAGGCGACTTCGCGGCCGGTCTGCCGATACCTGCGCGACCGGCCGTGTTTCTTCCGACTTCGTTCTTTCTCTCTCCTCTTCCTGCACCGTCGTCGCGCAGGCGCGCCTTCCGTTTTCCGTCTTTTCCACGGTGCATCGCCATCTCGCGACGGCTGGCCGCTTTTGTGCGGGCCGCGCGGCGTTCCTCCCTTCGGATCGCCACTCAGTTCTCCCCTGTAGAAATTACCCGCGCGCGCCGGTAAATCTTACGGACGTCCGAACGGGGCATTACGTCCTGTTGGGGCAAGCGATTGATTCGTCGGATCGGTGCAAAGTCTTCACCGCTGCGTCGGCTTGGGCATGGTCCTTGCGGAGCCCTTGGCTCAGTCAATCAACGACAAGCCGAGATGGACAAGCTATCCAGACGTTCCTTCCTGAAAGCGGCGGGCGCGAGCGTCGCCGCCGTGGCGACCACCGCCGACGCGCGGGCGCTCAAGACGCCCGAGCAGGCCGGCGCCGGCGGATCGGCCGGCATGGCCGGTCATGCCGGCGGCCATGAGCAGACGGTCTATTCTTTCTTCAACGCCGACGACGCCGCGTTCATCGAAGCCGCGGTCGACCGGCTGATTCCCGGCGACGAGGTCGGCCCCGGCGCGCTCGACGCCGGCGTGCCGTCGTACCTCGACAAGCAGCTGGCCGGCGCCTGGGGCGCGGGCGAGCGGCTCTATCGCAGCGGCCCGTGGCACGAAGGCACGCCGCAGCAGGGCTACCAGCTGCCGTACACGCCGGCCGAACTGTTCCGCACCGCGCTGCGCGGCATCCACAAGGATCTCGCGTCGAAGAACACGAGCTTCGCGAAGATGGCCCCGCACGAGCGCGACGCCTACCTGACCGCGCTGCAGAACGGCGACGTGGAGATCGACGGCGTGCCGTCCAAGGTGTTCTTCGAATCGCTCTGGGGGCTGACCGTCGAGGGTTACTTCAGCGACCCGGTGTACGGCGGCAACAAGGACATGGTGTCGTGGAAGATGATCGGCTTCCCCGGCGCCTATGCGAATTTCTACCACCTCGTCGACAACTACGGCATGCAGTACCGGCGCATCCCGATCAGCCTCGCGGAGGATGCGAAAGGGCACATCGAGGTGCACCCGAACATCCCCGCCTACGTCGACCCGAAAGGAAAATAGATGGCAAAGAGAATGCCGGAAACGGATGCGGTCCTGATCGGCGTCGGGCTGGTCGGCACCATCCTCGGCCGCGAACTGACCAAGGCCGGCCTGAAGGTGGTCGGGCTCGAGCGCGGCGAGCCGCGCGCGACGGTGCCTGACTTCCAGGGGCCGCACATGCATGACGAACTGCGCTACGCGGTGCGCAACGCGCTGACGCAGGACAACGCCAAGGACACGGTGAGTTTCCGCAACAACACCAGCCAGACCGCGCTGCCGATGCGGCGCTGGACAAGCTTCCTGCCCGGCACCGGGCTGGGCGGCGCGGCGGTCCACTGGAACGGCCAGACTTACCGGTTCCAGGACACCGACTTCCGGATGCGGTCCCATTCGATCGAACGTTACGGCCGCGACTTCATTCCGGCGGGCATGACGATCCAGGACTGGGGCGTGA
>JBQCGO010000237.1:0-7140 GCA_051955575.1 Burkholderiaceae bacterium | reverse complement strand
GCCGAGAAGAAGCGCATCGTGTTCCCCGAGGGCGAGGAAGAGCGCGTGCTGCGCGCGGTGCAGATCGTGGTCGACGAAGGGCTCGCCAAGCCGATCCTGGTCGCGCGTCCGGCGGTGCTGGCGCAGCGGATCGCCAAGTTCGGCCTGCGGCTGCGGCCGGGCGTCGACTTCGAAACCATCAATCCCGAATTCGACGAGCGTTACCGCGACTACTGGCAGACCTTCTACAAGATGTCGGTGCGCAAGGGCGTGACCGAGCAGTTCGCCAAGGCCGAGATGCGCCGCCGCTACACGCTGATCGGCTCGATGATGATCCACAAGGGCGACGCCGACGGCATGGTCTGCGGCACCTTCGGCACTAACGCGCTGCACCTGCACTACATCGACCAGGTGATCGGCAAGCGGCCGGGCGCCAACGTCTACGCGGCGATGAACGTGCTGATCCTGCCGACCCGGCAGATCGTGCTGGTCGACACCCACGTGAACGTCGACCCGACCGCCGAGCAGATCGCCGAGATCACCATCATGGCCGCCGAGGAAATGCGCCGCTTCGGCCTCAAGCCGCGCGCGGCGCTGCTGTCGCATTCGAACTTCGGCTCCAGCAATGCCGCGTCCGCGCAAAAAATGCGCCAGGCGCTCGCGCTGCTGCGCGAACAGGCGCCGGATTTGGAAGTGGACGGCGAGATGCATGGCGACACGGCGCTCGACTACAAGCTCTTGCGCTCGCGCGTGCCGGACTCGCCGCTGACCGGCGACGCCAACCTGCTGGTGATGCCGAACATGGATGCCGCCAACATCGCCTACAACCTGTTGAAGGTGACTGCCGGACACGGCATCGCGGTCGGTCCGATCCTGCTCGGTTGCGCCAAGCCGATCCACATCCTGACGCAGTCGGCCACGGTGCGCAGGATCGTCAACATGACGGCGCTGTGCGTCGGCGACGTGGTTGCGGAACGCTGAGTCCTGCCTCGATTGCCTGCAGTGAAAACCGCGCGCCGGAAACGGCGCGCGGTTTTTTTATGCTGCTGAAATTTCGCGCCGCTGAAGTTCAGGCGCCGGCGCGCCGCAGCGGCACGCGGCCGGTCTGCACGCGCGGCGCGGCGCGGTCGCAATGGCCGTGCTGGTCGTCGAAAAACATGTGCGGCCGGAACGCCGCCAGCACGTCCGACTTCGCCACGCCGCCCATGAAGAAAGTTTCGTCGATGTCGACGTCCCACGCGCGCAGCGTGCGGATCACGCGCTCGTGCGCCGGCGACGAGCGGGCGGTCACCAGCGCGGTGCGGATCGGCGCCGCGCGGCCGTCGGGCGAGCGGAAATTGTTCTGGATGTAGGAGAGCGCCTTCAACAGCCGGGCGAAGGGGCCGTCCGGCAGCGGGTTGCTGGCGTTTTCGCGTTCGTGCCGCTCGAACGCCTCGATGCCCTGCGACTGGAAGATGCGCTCGGACTCGTCGGAAAAGATCACCGCGTCGCCGTCGAACGCGATGCGGATCTGCCCGAGTTCTTCCAGCGCATCGTCGGGCTTCTGGTAGAGCAGGGCCGACGCGACGTTGGAATCGACCGCCGCCTGCACGTCGTCCTCGTGCAGCGACAGGAACAGACTGACGTTGAACGCCTGCAGGTAGGGCGCCAGCGGTGCGCCGCCGGACAGCACCGCGCGCGTGATGTCGAGCCCGTAGTGGCGGATCGAATGGAAGATCCGCAGCGAGGTTTCCGACGAGTTGCGCGACATGATCACCACTTCGACGAAGCGCCGATTGTGGTTCAGCACGTTCAGGTGCAGCAGCGCCTTGACCAGCGCGAAGCCGGCGCCGGGTCGCAGGATCGCCGTCTCGTTGTCGCGCTGATGACGGCGGTAGGCGTCCAGGCCGTCGTTGCGGAAGATCGCTTCTTCCGCTTCGAGATCGAACAGCGCACGGGAAGAGATGCCGACGACGAGCAGGTTTTCCAGGGAGACGGGCATGGGGCGACTCGGGAGCAGGGCGGGAACAGGGAACGAGTGCCGCCGATTCTATCCTGCCGTGCCCGCGGCCAAGTCGACAAGCCGCTGTGGAAATGAAACACGGGCGCCGATAAGACGCCCGTGGTGATGTCGTATCCATAGCCAAGCCGGAACGATGTCCGGCCTGTCTGATCTTCGTTTACTTGATGAAGCTGAGCTGCTTGCTGATCTTGTCGAGGATCGGTTTCTTCTTTTCGTTGAATACGGCCTTGTTCTGCTGGATCAGGTTGTTGCCCTTGGTGTCGATCGAGATGATCAGCGGCCCGAATTCCTTGACGCGGTTGATCCAGAGGGTTTCCGGCATGCCGAGATCCTGCCATTCGGCGCCTTCGATTTCCTCGACCTGCGTGGCCGCCAGCACGGCGCAGCCGCCCGGAAAGATCGCGTGGACCGCCTTGTGCTCCTTGCACCCCGCCGCCGTTTCCGGACCCATGCCGCCCTTGCCGACGATCAGCTTGACCCCGGTCTGCTTTATGAACTCGCGCTCGAATTTTTCCATCCGCATGCTGGTCGTCGGCCCGATGGACACCATCTCGAAGCTGCCATCTTCCTTCTTGCGTACGATGGGACCGGCATGAAAGATGGCGCCCCCCTCGAGCCTGACCGGCAGTTCGCGACCCTGCTCGATCAGGCGACGATGCGCCACGTCGCGGCAAGTCACCAGGCGGCCGGTCAGATAAACGACGTCGCCGGCGTTGAGTCCTTCAAGGTCTTCGTCCTTGATGGGCGTAGTCAGAATCTTTTTCACAGGACCACTCCTTCGTGGGAAAGGATTTCGTAGGACAGATCGGCGTTGATCTTGATCTTGCCGCGCCGGTGCGCCCAGCATCCGGTGTTGACGGCGACACCGATGGTGGAGGGGTGGCGCGCGGACGATTCGATATTGACGCCCATCACGCTGTTGTTTCCGGTCAGGCCCTGCGGCCCGATGCCGATGTCGTTGAGGCCCTGCTCCAGCAATTCTTCCATCATCGCGGCGCGCGGGTTCGCGCTTTTGGAATCGACCGGCCGCATGATCGCCAGCTTGGAAAGCCGCGCCGCGGTTTCGACCGAGGTCGAGACGCCGACGCCGACCAGCAGCGGCGGACAAGCATTGACGCCGCGCTCGGTGATGACGTCCATCACGAACTCGGCCACGCCCTCGTAGCCCTGGCCCGGCATCAAGACCTTGGCCGCGCCCGGAAGGGTGCAGCCGCCGCCGGCCATGTAGACGTCGATGGTGCAGCTGTCCAGCTCCGGCACGATGCGCCAATCCAGCCACGGAATCTGGGTGCCGGTGTTGGTGCCGGTGTTCTTTTCGTCGAAGGTTTCCACGGCGTTGTGGCGCAGCGGACCGTTCCGGGTTGCCTCTTCCGTTGCTTCGCGCAGGATGTCTTCCAGTTCGCCCAGCAGCGGGAATCTGGCGCCGGCCTCGACGAAATACTGGATGACGCCGGTGTCCTGGCAGCTCGGACGATCGAGCTTGTCCGCCGCTTCCTGGTTGCCGGCCATCGAGTCGTAGATCGACTTCGCGAGCGGATTGGTTTCCATCGTGCGCAGGTCGGCCAGCTTGGCTTTCACGTCCTTCGGCAAGCGCTTGCCGATGTAGGCGGTGAATTTGGCCATGGTGTCCGTCAGCGACTGGGCTGCTGCTTCCTTGTCCATGTTGTGCTCCTTGAAAAACTGTTGGGGTAATGGATGTCAGTGGGCCGGATGTCAGTGGGCCGCAGCCTTGGCGGTTGCCGCGACCGGTCTCTGCGAACGGGCCAGCACCAGGGTCAGGACGGCGGAGATTACGAGCAGGCCGGCGACGAAGTAGAGTCCGCCGGCAAAGCTGCCGGTCCGGTCCTTGATCCAGCCGATCATCGCCGGGCCGAAGAAGCCGCCGAGGTTGCCGATCGAGTTGATGGTGGCGATGCCGGTGGCGGCGGCAGCGCCGGACAGGAACATGGTCGGCATGCTCCACAGCGGCGGCTTGGCGCAGCTGATGCCGATATTGACCAGCGTCAGGGCGGCGATCAGGCCAACCATGCCGTTGGCGCCGGTCGCCACGACAAGCCCCACGGCTGCGGCGACGCAGGCCAGGATGACGTGCCAGGTGCGCTCGCCGGTGCGGTCGGAATGGCGCGACCACAGGACCATCGCGAACACCGACACGATCGGCGGGATCGCATTCATGAACCCGACCGTCATCGACGAGACGCCAAGTTGCTTGATGATCTGCGGCGCCCAGATACCGAGCGTATAGAGACCGGCCGACGTGCCGAAGTAGATCAGGGCCAGCGCCAGCACGCGCGGATTGGTCAGCCCGCTCAGGACGCCATGGTTGGCGCTGCCGGCCATGCGGGCCTTCTCTTCCTGCATGGCATTGACCAGCCAGGCACGCTCGTCGTCCTTCAGCCACTTGGCCTGTTCGGGCTTGTCGGTCATGTAGAAAAAGACGACAAACCCGAGGACCAGCGCCGGGACTGCTTCGAGGATGAAGATCCACTTCCAGCCGGCCAGGCCCAGCACACCGTGCATGCCGAGCAGCGCGGCAGAGATCGGCGAGCCGATCGCGGTGGAAAGCGGCGCCGCCGCCATGAAGAACGCGGTCACGCCGGCGCGATGACGGGACGGGAACCAGTAGCTGATGTAAAGGATGATCCCGGGGAAGAATCCCGCCTCGGCCGCGCCGAGCAGGAAGCGCATCACGTAGAAGCTGGTCGGCCCTTCGACGGTGGCCATCGCGCCGGAAATGATGCCCCAGGTAATCATGACCCGGGCAATCCAGATGCGGGCGCCGACCTTGTGCAGGATGATGTTGGAGGGCACCTCGAACAGGAAGTAGCCCCAGAAGAAGATGCCGGCGCCGAAGCCGATGACCGAGGCGCTGAAGCCCAGATCCGCCTTCATCGTCAGAGCCGCGAAGCCGATGTTGACCCGGTCGATGTAGGCAATGAAGTACAACAGCATGATGAAGGGCACGATGCGCCAGGTGATCCGCCGCAAGGTGCGTTTTTCAAGATCCGTATCCACGTGATGTCTCCTCGTTGTTTCCGATGAATGAACGATGCCGATGGCGCCGACATCCCTACCGTCTTGTGCGGCTTGTCTGCTGTCTTCGAAGTGTTTTCGAAGGCGGCTGCTTCCCTTCGGGCCAGGCAAGGCGCAAAGGTTAAAGCGCGTGAAAAAAGAAGGAATCGCGGTAAACTTCAAACACCATTGCAAAAAACTGACGAATGAACACCGAGCTGGAGTTGGCCTTCTTTTGCCTGCTGGTCAAGCAGGGCAGCCTTGTCGCCACCGCGCGCGAACTCAACCTGACGCCGCCGGCAGTCTCCCGCCGCCTGTCGCAGCTGGAAGAACGCCTGGGCGTGCGCCTGCTCAACCGGACGACGCGCCGGCTCAGCCTGACCGGCGAGGGGGAGGTGTATTTCGCGCATGCGCAACGCATCCTGGGGGACATCGACGAGCTGGAGCGGCTCGTATCGAGCAGCCGGGCGGCGCCGAAAGGACTGCTGCGGGTCAATGCGCCGCTCGGGTTCGGCCGCTCCTACATCGGGCCGGCCATCTCGGCCTTTACCCGGATGTATCCGGACGTCGAGATGCAATTGCATCTCACCGACCGGCCCGTCAGCCTGCCGGATGAAGCCACCGACATCTCGATCCGCTTCGGCGAGATGCCGGACTCGCGTCTCGTTGCGAAGAAGATCGCCGCCAACCGGCGCTTGCTGGTTGCTTCGCCCGCTTATCTGCGCACTGCCGGCGAACCGGTCTATCCGCACGACCTGACCCTGCATCAGTGCATCGTGCTGCGGCAGAACGATTCCGCTTACGGCAACTGGCGTCTGAGCCGCAGCGGGCGAAACGAGACGATCAAGGTGCACAGCAAGCTGAGCACGAACGACGGCGAGGTCGCGCTCAACTGGGCGCTGGACGGTCACGGCATCCTGATGCGCGCCGAGTGGGATGTCGCCAAGTACCTGCGCAGCGGCCGGCTGGTACAGCTGCTGGCCGACTACGAAACGCCATCCGCCGACATCCACGCCGTCTATCCCGAACGCCTGAACCTCTCGGCGAAGGTTGCCTGTTTCGTCGAGCACGTGCGCGACTATCTCGGCCAGCACGCCGACAGTCCTCATCCGGGTGTTTCGCACTGGTAGGCGAGCAGTCGAGCCTTCGCCATGCATCCGGAATGCAAATTCGTGTTCCGGCAACGCACCGGCTGCGGATAGAATGAGCGCCCCCCGGTGGGGCGAGGCCGGGCTGCTTTTTCGGTTGGAGCGATTTCAGGTTCATCCGGTCCAAATCACCGTACCGGTTGGAACATCCGGATGGCGCCCTGTCCATCGCCGTCAAGCGGCGCGCGGCCGGCATCAAGCCGTCCGGGGTGAATGTCCGATTTCCGTTTTTATCCCCGTGCCCGACAGGCAGCGGGTTCGTCAATGCAGAAGGAGAATTTTCGTGCGTACGCATAAGATCGCCGCCATCCCCGCCGACGGCATCGGCACCGAAGTCATCGCCGCCGGCCTCGAAGTCCTTGAGGCGCTGGCCGCCCGCGACGGCGGCTTCCGGCTCGACGTCGAGCACTTTCCCTGGGGCTCGGACTACTACCTCGAACACGGTTACTACATCCCGGAAGGCGGCCTCGACAAGCTGAAGACCTTCGACGCGATCTTCTTCGGCGCGGTCGGCAGTCAGCAGGTGCCGGACCACGTCTCGCTGTGGGGGCTGCGGCTGCCGATCGCGCAGGGCTTCGACCAGTACGCGAACGTGCGCCCGGCGCGCGTGCTGCCGGGCGTGAAGAGCCCGCTGCGCAACGGCGAGGACATCGACTGGGTGATCATCCGCGAGAACTCGGAGGGCGAGTACGCCGGCAACGGCGGCCGCGTGCACCGCGGCCTGCCGATCGAGGTGGGCACGGAGACCGCGGTGTTCACCCGGCCCGGCGTCGAGCGCATCCACCGCTTCGCGTTCGAGCTGGCGCAGAAGCGCCCGGCCAAGCACCTGACGCTGGTGACCAAATCGAACGCGCAGCGCTTCGGCATGGTGATGTGGGACGAAATCTTCGCCGAAGTCGCGGCAGATTTCCCGGATGTGACAACCGATCGCGAACTGGTCGACGCAGTCACCACTCGCATGGTGCTGAAGCCGCAGACACTGGACGTGGTGGTCGCAAC
>JBQCGO010000236.1:0-2978 GCA_051955575.1 Burkholderiaceae bacterium | reverse complement strand
GAAGCCGAACTGATCGGCAAGGACGCGGGCTTCCTGTGCGACGACCAGGCGCATTGGCGGGAAATCCTGGGCCAGTTCCCGGGCAGGCAGCCGCACTACGAGACCGAGGTGCTGCTGCGGCGGAAGAACGGCCAGATCTTTCCCTGCCTGCTGTCGTTGTCGCATGCGGAACGGCCGACCGGCGACGCGCCAGGGCTGGTGGCGATCTACCGCGACATCACGCTGCGCCGGCGCAACGAGAACCACCTGCGCTTTCTCGCCAACCACGACCTGCTGACGCGGCTGCCGAACCGGATGCAGTTCTACCGCCGGCTCGATCACGCGATCGGCGAGGCGGCACGCAGCGAGCGCGCCTTCGCGGTGCTGTTCATCGACCTCGACCGCTTCAAGAACATCAACGATACCTTCGGCCATTCGGCCGGCGACCTGCTGCTGCAGATGGTGTCCGACCGGCTGTCGCGCAACGTGCGCAAGAGCGATCTGCTGGCGCGGCTCGGCGGCGACGAGTTCACCGTGCTGGCCGAGTGCCTGCCGGACACGCACGACGTGGTCGCGCTGACCGACCACATCATGGATGCGCTGGCGCAGCCGTTCCACATCGAGGGACACGAACTGTTCGTCTCGGCCAGCATCGGCATCGCGGTGTTCCCGCAGGACGGGCGCGACGCCGAGTCGCTGATCCGCAGCGCCGACGCGGCGATGTACCACGCCAAGGGACTGGGCAAGAACAACTACCAGTTCTTCATCCCCGACATGAACACCCGGGCACTGGAGCAGCTGGTGCTGGAGAGCGCGCTGCGGCACGCGATCGAGCGCGGCGAATTCATGCTGTACTACCAGCCGAAGGTGCAGGCGTCGACCGAGCACATCTTCGGCATGGAAGCGCTGCTGCGCTGGAACCATCCGACGCTCGGTGTGATCCTGCCGAACCGCTTCATCCCGCTAGCCGAGGAAACGGGGCTGATCCGCGAAATCGGCCGCTGGGCGTTGCGCGAAGCCTGCCGGCAGAACGCGATCTGGCGGCGCGCCGGCTATCCGTCGCTGGTGGTATCGGTCAACCTGTCGAGCGTGCAGCTGATCAGTCCGGACTTCGCCGACGTGGTGGCCGCCATCCTCGCGGAAACCGAACTCCCGCACGAATGCCTAGAGCTGGAAATCACCGAGAGCGTGATCATGGAGTCGCCCGAGCAGAGCACCCGCACGCTGCAGGCGCTGCGCGACATGGGCGTGAAGATTTCGATCGACGATTTCGGCACCGGCTACTCGTCGCTGAACTATCTGAAGCGCTTCCCGATCGGCACGCTGAAAATCGACCAGTCCTTCGTGCGCGACATCAACACCGACCCGAACGACGCGGCGATCACCGATGCGGTGATCTCGCTGGCGCGCAGTCTGAAGATGGACGTGATCGCCGAGGGCGTCGAGACGCCGGAGCAGTTGCGCTACCTGCAACGCAACGGCTGCGACGCCTACCAGGGTTTCCTGTTCAGCCGGCCGCTGCCGTCGGCGGAATTCCAGCAGTTGCTGACCGCGCAGCCGAACTGATTGCCACCGGGCCGCGTGGCCCAAACCCTTGATCCGCCGTATAATTTTGGCTTGTCGCCCGCGCCCGCGAAGAAGGCGCGGCGGCTTCCGAACATCCCCGCCGAAGCGGCACGACCCGGTCCGACGATGCAGCGACGGCCGGGTTTTTTCATTGCCGTTCCGCCACGACCCCCGACGACACCCATGAAACGCGACGCCCTTTCCGCCACCGAAACGCAACTGCGCGAGCTGCTGTCGCAGCGCATCCTGGTCCTCGACGGCGCGATGGGCACGATGATCCAGCGCTACAAGCTGTCCGAGACGGACTACCGCGGCGAACGCTTCAAGGATTTTTCGGTGCCGGGCAAGCAGCTGTTCGTCAAAGGCAACAACGAGCTGCTGACGCTGACGCAGCCGCAGGTGATCCGCGAGATCCACGAGCAATACCTCGCCGCCGGCGCCGACCTGATCGAGACCAACACCTTCGGCGCCACCTCGGTCGCGCAGGACGACTATCACATGGCGCATCTCGCCTACGAGATGAACCTGGAAGCGGCGAAGCTGGCGCGCGCGGCGTGCGACAAGTATTCGACACCCGACAAGCCGCGCTTCGTCGCCGGCGCGCTCGGCCCGACACCGAAGACCGCGTCGATCTCGCCCGACGTCAACGACCCGGCCGCGCGCAACGTCACGTTCGACCAGCTGGTCGCGGCGTATCTCGAACAGACCCGCGCGCTGGTCGAGGGCGGCACCGACGTGCTGCTGGTCGAGACCATCTTCGACACGCTGAACTGCAAAGCGGCACTGTTCGCGATCGACACCTTCTTCGAGGAATCCGGCAAGACCTTGCCGATCATGATTTCCGGCACCGTCACCGACGCCTCCGGCCGCATCCTGTCCGGCCAGACCGTGACCGCGTTCTGGAACTCGGTGCGGCATGCGAAGCCGCTGACGGTGGGCCTGAACTGCGCGCTCGGCGCGGCGCTGATGCGGCCGTACGCGGAGGAACTGTCGAAGATCGCCGACACCTTCGTCTGCATCTACCCGAACGCCGGCCTGCCGAACCCGATGAGCGACACCGGCTTCGACGAGACGCCGGACGTGACCGCGTCGCTGCTGAAGGACTTCGCCGAGAGCGGCTTCGTCAACATCGCCGGCGGCTGCTGCGGCACCACGCCGGACCACATTCGCGCGATCGCCGGGACGGTCAGGTCGATCCCGCCGCGCAAGGTGCCCGAGATCCCGGTCGCGATGCGGCTGTCCGGGCTGGAGCCGTTTACGATCGACGACGACTCGCTGTTCGTCAACGTCGGCGAGCGCACCAACGTGACCGGCTCGAAGGCGTTCGCGCGGCTGATCCTGAACGAGCAGTACGACGAGGCGCTCGCGGTCGCGCGCCAGCAGGTCGAGAACGGCGCGCAGATCATCGACATCAACATGGACGAGGCGATGCT
>JBQCGO010000235.1:0-4213 GCA_051955575.1 Burkholderiaceae bacterium | reverse complement strand
AACGCGATCGAGATGAAGGGCTTCGCCAGCATGGACCAGCTGTTCGCGAAATAGCGGCCCGCTGCTGCAACCGGCCGCCCGGCTACACCTTTAACCGGCGCGGCGCAGGCCGGCCGCCGACTCGGCGAGCCGGCGGATGCCGTCCCAGTCGCCGCGCCGCATCGCGTCGCGCGGCGTGAGCCACGAGCCGCCGACGCAGGCGACGTTCGGGCAGGCGAGAAAGTCCGGCGCGGACTCGAGCGAGATGCCGCCGGTCGGACAGAAGGTCACGTCGCCCAACGGCCCCGCCAAGGCCTTTAGCATCCCGACGCCGCCGGCCTGCGCGGCCGGAAACAGCTTCAGTTGCCGGAAGCCGGCCTCGCGCGCGGCCATCACTTCCGACGGCGTCATCACCCCGGGCAGCAGCGCCAGGCCGCTCTGCCGCGACGCCTCGATCAGCGCCGGCGTCAGCCCCGGCGACACGCCGAACACCGCGCCCGCCTCGCGCGCCTTGCCGAACTCGTCCGGCTGCGTCAGCGTGCCGACGCCGACCACCGCGTCCGGCACCGCCTCGGCGATCGCACTGATCGCGCGCAGCCCGTGCGCGGTGCGCAGCGTGACTTCCAGCACCCGGATGCCGCCGTCCACCAGCGCGCGAGCGAGCGGCACCGCGTGCTCGATCTCGTCGATCACGATCACCGGGATTACCGGCGACAGGCGCATGATGTCGAGCAGGGTCATCGGATTCTCCGAATAGAAGGTCGGGGTTCAGGATTGGCGGGCGAGGAAATCCTCGTCCGAGCCGGGCGCCTGGCTGGAGGCGTCGCGCACGTTGTTGGTCTGCGCCGGCTCGGGCAGCAGCGGCGGCAGGTCGAAGGTCGCTGCGCCCTCTTCCGCGCTGCTGACGAACAGCCGGTGCATCGCGAACAGTTCGCGGCCCATGCCGGTCTGGTACGTCGCGAGATCCGGCGACTCGACGCCGCGGGCCGCCCATTCGGCGTCGTCGACGCGCGCTTCCAGCACGCCGGCTTCCGGGTCGATCCGGATCACGTCGCCGCTGCGCACCTTGCCCAGCGGACCGCCGGCGATCACTTCGGGCGAGACGTGGATCGCCGCCGGCACCTTGCCGGACGCGCCCGACATCCGGCCGTCGGTCACCAGCGCCACGTGGAAGCCCTCGTCCTGCAGGCTGCCGAGCGCGGGCGTCAGCGCGTGCAGTTCCGGCATGCCGTTCGCGCGCGGTCCCTGCCCGCGCACCACCGCGACCAGGTCGCGCTGCAGCCGGCCGGCCTTGAACGCGGCCATGAATTCCTCCTGCGAGTCGAACACCATCGCCGGCGCCTCGACCACCTGGTGCTGCGGCTTGACCGCCGACACCTTGATCACCGCGCGGCCCAGGTTGCCGTTCAGCACCCGCATGCCGCCTTCGGGCGAGAACGGCGCGGCGACGCCGCGCAGCACGGTCGGGTCGCCGGTCTCGGCGGGGGGCGGCGACCAGACCAGCCGGTCGCCGTCCAGCCGCGGCTCGGCGCAATGCTTGCGCAAATCGTCGCCGAGAATGGTCTTCACATCCGCATGCGCCAGCCCGGCATCCAGCAGTTCGCGGATCAGGAAGCCGGTGCCGCCGGCCGCGTGGAAATGGTTCACGTCGGCGTCGCCGTTCGGATAGATATGCGCCAGCAGCGGCACCACCGCCGACAGGTCGCTGAAGTCGTTCCAGTCGATCACGATGCCCGCCGCCTTGGCGATCGCGACCAAGTGCAGCGTGTGGTTGGTCGAGCCGCCGGTCGCCAGCAGCGCGACGATCGCGTTGACGATCGCCTTCTCGTCGACCACGTGGCCGACCGGCGTGTACTCGCCGCGATGGTCGGAAATCTCGACCGCGCGCCGCGCTGCCGCCGCGGTCAGCGCGTCGCGCAGCGGCGTCTTCGGGGTGATGAAGGCCGCGCCCGGCAGATGCAGGCCCATGACTTCCATCAGCATCTGGTTGCTGTTGGCGGTGCCGTAGAAGGTGCAGGTGCCGGCGTCGTGGTAGGACTGCGACTCGGACTCGATCAGCTCGTCGCGCCCGATCTTGCCCTGCGCGTACAACTGCCGGATGCGCGCCTTTTCCTTGTTCCCCAGGCCGCTGGTCATCGGTCCGCCGGGAATGAAAACCGCCGGCAGGTGTCCGAAGTGCAGCGCGCCGATCAGCAGGCCCGGCACGATCTTGTCGCAGATGCCGAGATACACCGCCGCGTCGAACATGTTGTGCGACAGTGCGATCGCGGTGGCGCGGGCGATGGTGTCGCGCGAGAAGAGTGAGAGCTCCATGCCAATCTGGCCCTGGGTGATGCCGTCGCACATCGCCGGCGTGCCGCCGGCGAACTGGGCGACCGCCCCGACCTCGCGCACCGCGTCCTTGATGATCGCGGGGAACGATTCGTAGGGCTGGTGGGCCGACAGCATGTCGTTGTAGGCCGATACGATCGCGACCGACGGACTGACTTCCTGCTTCAGCTTCAGCTTGTCGTTCGGCGGGAAGGCGGCGAAGCCGTGCGCGAGGTTGGTGCAGGACAGGTTGCCGCGCTGGACGCCGGCGCGGCGGGCCTGCTCCAGCCGGTGCAGGTAGGCGCTGCGCCATGGACGGCTGCGTTCGATGATGCGGGATGTGACCTGTTGCAGTACGGGATGTAGGGGCATGGCGGTTCTGCCGGATAGTTTATGAAATTCTACTACAGTATTTCCAGCGTTCCGAGCCGGTCTCGCGCCGGCGCTGTTCCCGACATTGAAAGACAAACAGCCGATTCCGTCGAATGCCGCGCCATTTCTTCGTCAAACCGAACGGCAGCGGCAGGCGTCGGCGAAAAACCTTATGTAATAAAACTACGCATTTCTGATATAGTGTTGCATAAAAAATCATTACGGACGAGGACATGACCGATTCCACGCTGCGCGGGACTGCCGCGTACCGGGCGCTGGCCGCCCATTTCGAGGCCACCCGCGATCTCGACATGCGCGCGCTGTTCGCCGCCGATCCCGGCCGCTTTCCGGCGCTGACGGTCGAGGCGGCCGGCCTGTTCCTCGATTTCTCGAAGAACCGGCTGACCCGGCAGGCGCTCGACCTGCTGTGCGCGCTGGCCCGGGAGCGCGGCGTCGAGGCGCGGCGCGACGCGATGTTCGCCGGCGAGATCATCAACACCACCGAACGCCGCGCGGTGCTGCACACCGCACTGCGCTCGCCCGATCCGGCCGGCGCCTCGGTCGACGGCCGCGACGTCGGCGCCGAGGTGCACGCGGTATTGGCGCGGATGCGCGACTTCGCCGAGCGGGTCCGTTCCGGCGCGTGGCACGGCCATACCGGCAGGAAGATCACCGACGTCGTCAACATCGGCATCGGCGGCTCCGACCTCGGTCCCAAGATGGCCTGCCGCGCGCTGCGGCCCTACGCGGCGCCGGACGTCGCGATGCATTTCGTCTCCAATGTCGACGGCCACGACATCGACGCCTGCCTGTCCCGCTTGTCTCCCGAGACCACGCTGTTCATCATCGCGTCGAAAACCTTTACCACGCAGGAAACCATGATGAACGCCGACACCGCGCGGCGCTGGTTCCTGCGGTCCGGGACCGAAGCCGACCTGGCGCGGCATTTCGTCGCGGTGTCGACCAACACCGACGCCGTCACGCGCTTCGGCATCGATCCGGCCAATATGTTCCCGTTCTGGGACTGGGTCGGCGGCCGCTATTCGGTCTGGTCGGCGATCGGCCTGTCGCTGACGGTGGCCATCGGCGCCGCGCGCTTCGACGAATTCCTTGCCGGCGCCCGCGCGATGGACGAGCATTTCCGCAGCGCGCCGCTGGAACGCAACATGCCGGCGCTGCTGGCGCTGATCGGCATCTGGTACCGCAACTTCTTCGGCGCGGCCTCGCACACCATCGCGCCCTATCACCAGGACCTGAACCGCTTCCCGGCCTACCGGCAGCAGCTCGACATGGAAAGCAACGGCAAGCGCGTCACGCGCGCCGGCGACACCATCACGGACTACGCGACCGGCCCCGTGATCTGGGGCGACGTCGGCACCAACGGCCAGCACGCGTATTTCCAGCTGCTGCACCAGGGCACCGCGCTGATCCCGGTGGATTTCATCGCCGCGCTCGAGCCGGCCCACGAGATGCCGCAGCATCACGTCGCGCTGCTGGCGAACTGCTTCGCGCAGAGCGAGGCGCTGATGCGCGGCAAGACCGTCGACGAGGT
>JBQCGO010000234.1:0-5996 GCA_051955575.1 Burkholderiaceae bacterium | reverse complement strand
CTGCGCCCGGGCGGCGATCCGGCGGATGTCGACGCGCCATGGCGGCCGCGGCGGCGGCATCGGCAACCTGTCGTCGATCGCCGCGAAGCTCGGCGCGCCGAACGAATACGTCGACTACGCCGCGTCGAAGGCGGCGATCGACGCGATGACCGTCGGGCTGGCGAAGGAAGTCGCGGCCGAGGGCATCCGCGTGAACGGCGTGCGCCCCGGCGTGATCGACACCGAGATCCACGCCAGCGGCGGCGAACCGGGCCGGGTCGAGCGGGTCAAGGGGTCGGTGCCGATGCAGCGCGGCGGCAGCGCCGACGAAGTGGCGCGGGCGATCCTGTGGCTGCTGTCGGACGAGGCATCGTACGTGACGGGCGCCTGCCTCGACGTCGGCGGCGGGCGTTAAGCCGCCGCCCGCCCTTAGTCCTCGACCGGCTTGCCGGCGATGCCGGTCAGCCAGGCGGCGCGCAGCCGGGCGCGCGAGATCGGCTTCGGTTGCGGCTTGAGGGCGATGTCCGGCGCCTGCTCGGGCGCGAGCGATACCGGCAGCGCGATCAGCTCGTCGCGCCGGAACAGGTGCGCCGTCACCGTGTCGCCGATCCGGTAGCGCGACAGCAGGCCGTCCAGGTTGCAGCTGCCGGCATGCGTGACGCGCAGGCCGTCGAGCGCGATCAGCACGTCGCCCGCCGACAGGCCGGCGCGATGTGCGGCGCGGTTTAAAAACACTGTTGCCAGTTTGCAGTCGTTCCCGTCGCGCGCGGTGCGCACGCCGAGCGACGGCCGTGCGGCATTGCAGTTGTCGGACAGCTTCACGCCGAACGGCGCCAGCAGGTCCGGCAGCGGCAAGTCCTCGGTGCCGCGCACCGCGTGGTTGAACACGCGCTTCAGCTTCAGGCCGGTCGCTTCGTCGAAGACCTGTTCGACGTCGCGCTCGCCGACGCCGCGGCCACCGCGGTGTGCATCCGGATGATAGAAGTCGCGGCCGTAGCGGTGCCACAGGAGGCGCATCACGTCGTCGAGCGATTTCCTGCCGCGGGTGCCGGCGCGGATCGTCAGGTCCAGCGCCAGCGCGACCAGCGAGCCCTTCGCGTAGTAGCTGACGATCGCATTCGCCGCGTTCTCGTCCTGCCGGTAATACTTGGTCCACGCATCGAAACTGGATTCGGCCACCGTCTGCTTGCCGCGGCCGCTGCCGCGCAGCACCGACGAAATTGCCTTGCCGAGCAGCGAGAAGTAAGCGGCCTCGTCGATCACGCCGCTGCGCACCAGCATCAGGTCGTCGTAATAGCTGGTGAAGCCCTCGAACAGCCACAGCAGCGAAGTGTGGTTTTCCTTCTGCAGATCGTAGGGCGCGAACACCGCGGGCTTGATCCGCTTGACGTTCCAGGTGTGGAAATACTCGTGGCTGCACAGCCCGAGGAAGCTGCGGTAACCGTCGCTCATCTCGGTGTCGCCGAGCGCCGGCAGGTCGGCGCGCTTGCAGATCAGCGCGGTCGAGGCGCGATGCTCCAGGCCGCCGTAGCCGTCGCCGACCGCCAGCACCAGGAACACGTAGCGGTCCATCGGCGCGCGCTTCGTGTCCGGTTCGAACAGCGCGATCTGGGCTTCGCAGATCTTCGTCAGGTCCGCGGTCAGCCGCGCGCCGTCGAGCTGCGGCACGCGGCCGGTGATCGCGACCTCGTGCGGCACGCCATAGGCGGTAAACGAGAGCAGCGCGAACTCGCCCATCTCGACCGGGTGGTCGATCAGCTCGTCGTAGTCGTCCGCGTAGTAGGTGCCGAAGCCGTGGCGCGGCGCGTCCAGCTCGCGCAGCGCGGTCGCCACGCGCCAACCGGCGAAACCCTCGCCTTCCGGAGGCGCGATGTCGACCGTGTGCCGCAGGTACTCGTGCCCGGCCGCGCGCAGGAACACGCTGGTGCCGTTGAAAAAGCCGTGGGTGCGATCGAGATGCGCGGCGCGCACCGACAGATCCCACGCGTAGACCTCGTAATGCAGCGTCAGCGGGCCGTCGCACGGCTCGGCCTGCCAGGTGTGCTTGTCGAGCTTGGTCAGCGCGACCGCGCGGCCGGCCGATTCGGCGCGGATCGTCACGATGTGGCGCGCGAACTCGCGGATCATGTAGCTGCCCGGGATCCAGGCCGGCAGCAGGAAGCGCTGGCCGTCGGGATCGGCCGCGTCGACGGTGACCGAGACGGCGAACAGGTGCGCGCCCGGATCCTTCGGGACGATGCGGTAGCGGATGGCGGATGTCGTTGTCATGTCAGCCTCGCGCGTTGACGATCGTCACCGTCGCGACCAGCGACACGACCACTACGCCGGTCAGCGTCAGACGCAGGCGGATGAACCATTCCGGCATCGGGTACCAGGGATAGAGCCGCTTGTCGGCTTCGTAGGCGGCGATGAAGCCGGCCATCAGCACCGCGAAGCCGAAGCCGCCGGCCATGGTCGACAGCCAGGCGATCAGCGACGGCGCCACGCCCCACAGCATCGCGCGCCTGGTCTGCGCGGCGCTCAGCGTGGCGACCATCATCGCCGAGCCCCAGTGGATGCCGCCGAGGAAGGACAGGATCGAGATGCCGTAGGCGCGCTGCGCGTTGACAAAGTCGCCGAGCCAGGCCGGGTCCGCGAGCGCGCAGCCGAGCGCGAGCAGCAGAAAGGGAAGCAGGCCGGCGAATCCGAGCAGGTGCGCCATGCGCTTGTTGAGGAAGTGGGCATTCATCGACTGGTCGAGGAGTGGCGAACGGACCCGCGCCAGCCGGCGACTGCCGCGGGGCGGCGACACGCGCCGCAGCCGGCATTGTAATCAGTTGTCTTTACGGAATACTTGCGGAGACGCTTTCGCGTGCGTCACCGGTTCACGTCGACCACCAGCCGGCCGCGCACTTTGCCGGCCAGCACGTCGGCCGCCGCGGGAATCGCCTCGGCCAGGCCGATCTCGGTGATCACCGGCGTCAGCGCCGCCTCGTCCAGCTCGGCGGCCAGCCTTGCCCAGGCGGCCTCGCTGGGCGCGAGCGGCGCCATCACGCTGTCGATGCCGATCAGGCGCACGCCGCGCAGGATGAACGGCGCGACCGATGCGGGAAAATCGAGTCCCTGCGCCAGCCCGCAGGCGGCCACCACGCCGCCGTAGCGGACCTGCGCGACCGCGTTGGCCAGCGTGTGCGAGCCGACGCTGTCAACCACGCCGGCCCAGCGTTCCTTCTGCAGCGGCTTGCCGGGCGCCGACAGTGCCGCGCGGTCGATCACCTCGGTCGCGCCGAGTCCGCGCAGGTAATCCGCCTCGGCGGTCTTGCCGGTGGAGGCGACCACGCGATAGCCGCGCCCGGCAAGAATCTTGGTTGCGATGCTGCCGACGCCCCCGGAAGCGCCGGTCACCAGCACCTCGCCGTCGCCGGGACGCACGCCCTGCTCGTCCAGCGCCATCGCGCACAGCATCGCGGTGTAGCCGGCGGTGCCGATCGCCATCGCCATGCGCGCCGAGACGTTTTCCGGCCGCCGGATCAGCCAGGCGCCCTTGAGCTTCGCCGCCTGCGCGAGGCAGCCCTTGTGCGTCTCGCCGACGCCCCAGCCGTTCAGGATCACCCGGTCGCCTTCCTGCCAGCGCGGGTCCCGCGAGGCCGTCACCGTGCCGGCGCCGTCGATGCCGGGCACCATCGGCCAGGCGCGCACCACCGGCGCCTTGCCGGTGATCGCCAGCGCGTCCTTGTAGTTGACCGTCGAGTAATCGACGCGGATCGTCACGTCGGCGTCGGCCGGCAGGTCGGCGTCGCCGAGCTGCGCGAGCCGCGCGACGGTGCTGCCGTCATCGTTTCTGTTGAGCAGGATGGCGTTGACCATGATGAATGTCGGAAAAAGGCGGTGGACGGAAGGGCACCGGCCGCAACGGCGATCGGCCGCGAAAAAAAGCCGGTCGATTCGCATTGCAACCGATTGGATCGCGCCGAATGCACATCGCTTGACGTGCCTCAGGCGATGCCGACTTTACAATATTTCATCGTTCCACTGTTTGCGTTTTCCGGAATATTCCTTGTCTAAAAACTGCGTGTGTCGCCGCCCGCCGGAGCGAATCCGCGGCGCGGCACGGCTTTTTCAACAGACAAGGAGTTTGCGATGCGCATCTTGAAAACCATGGCCTTCGGCGGCGCGATGCTGCTGGCGACCAGTACTTTCGCGCAAGGCGCGGGGCCCTACGGCACCACCGGCACGACCGGCAGTTCGATGGGACAGGACAGCACCACCAACGGCTTGAACACCGGCATCGCGCCGGGACCGGAAAACGGCGACGCGCGGCCCGGCTACGGCGCGGCGGCGCGCGGCTCGTCGGGCGGCATGAACGATTCGTCCGGCAACAGCGGCACCGCCGACAGCTACGGCACCGGTTCCAGCGGCACGTCGATGACGCCGGCGCCGGCCGACACCGGAGCCGGCATGGGCGCAACCGGCCAGGACGGCGCGAACGACACGACGCATTCCGGCATGTCGGGCACGTCGGATACGTCGTCGATGGGTTCCAGCGGCATGTCGGACAACCCTGTCACCGTGGCCAGCGGCGGACCCGGCGAGGCGCAACGGCAGGCAGCGATGGCGGCGCTCTACGGCGATCAGCCGTATCAGAGCCACATGACGCCGGCCCTGCATCCGGGCGATCTGCCTGACTTCGGCTCGATGGCCAACCACGACAACGACGGCGCGCTCGGCGGCTACCGGCCGTAAAAGCCATTGGTCATAAGCGTATGAACCGGCCGGGTTCGCCGCAATCCGGCCGGTGGCGACGAACCCGGCCTTCTTGATGAAGGGCGGAAGTCAAGGTTCGCGCACCGTACAGGCGCGTCAGCCGCCGCCGATGCCTTCGACGATGCGGCCGCTGCCGTTGCAGGACGGGCAGGTCTTGCCGTCCTGCGTCTTGCCGCTGCCGTTGCACACCGGGCAGACGTCCTCGCCGGTGCCGGGCGTGCCGGGCGCGGCCTCGTCGCCGGGATTGGGCGGATTGCCGGGCTGCTGGTTCGGGTTCACGTTTTCCGGTTTGGTGCTCATGTCGTCCCCAATGTGGAACACTGTCGAATTCGGACCTGGGGTAGAGCCACGCCGCGCCGGCGAAGTTCAGCGCGGCGCGGGCGCCGCCGTCCGGGCTGCGCCTATTTCAGCGACGCCAGCTTGGCTTCCAGCGCCTTCGCGTCGATCGCGCCCGGCACTCGCGTGCCGTCGGTGAAGAAGATGGTCGGCGTGCCGGTCACCTTCAGCTTCTGGCCGAGCGCCAGCACCTTGTCGCTCGGCGTGGCGCAATTCTCCGGCGCGGCGGGCGCGGCCTTGCCGTTGACCATCCAGTCGTCCCAGGCCTTGCTGCGGTCGGCGCTGCACCAGATGTTCTTCGACTTGGTCAGCGAGTCCGGCGACAGGATGTTGTACTGGAAGGTGTAGACGGTGATGTTGTCCACGTCCTGCAGCGTCTTGCGGAAGCGCTTGCAGTAGGTGCAGTTCGGATCCTCGAATACTGCGATCACCCGCTTGCCGTCGCCCTTGACGGTCTTGATCGCATCGTCCAGCGGCAGGTCGGAAAACTTGACCCGGCTGATGTCCTCGATGCGCTGGCGCGTGTAGTCCTCGAACGTGGTCGCGTTCACGACGCGGCCGATGAACAGGTACTGCGCCTTCGCGTCGGTGTACAGGATGTCGTTACCGACGCGAACCTCGAACAGTCCCGAGTACGGCGTCGCGGTGACCGAAGTGATCTTCGCGTCGGACCCGAGGCGCGGTTCGATCAGCTTGCGCACCGCGGTTTCCTGCTTGGTTTCGGCAAATGCCGAGGCGACCGTCAGCGCGAGCACGGCGACGGCGGCGAGAGTTTTTTTCATGATGGTTCCAGTGAAAACGGGCGCGCGTATCACGCCCCGGTGCCGAGCGCCTGGGCCACCAGGCGCCGCTTGACGACAGGCAGGCTGTCGATCAGGTTCATGCCGAACGCGCGCAGCATGCGCAACGGTTCGGCGTCGACCGAAAACAGGCGTTCC
>JBQCGO010000233.1:0-2675 GCA_051955575.1 Burkholderiaceae bacterium | reverse complement strand
ACGTGCCGCCCTACGTCCCGCACCAGGAAATCAACGCCAGTACCACCGAGCCGCTCGAATGCGTGCTGGTGCGCAGCGACAACGAAGCGGTGGTGGTCAACCTCGACATCGCGCCGGCGGAACAGCCCGAGGAAGTGCCCTGGGTCGACCCGATCCACCGGCATCCGCACGGCCATGCGCACGCGCATCCGCACGATTCGCAACACAACCGGCAGCACGGCAAATCGGAAGACTGAGCGAGGAGACGGCGGATGGAAGGATTGCTCGGCGTGCTCGGCGGCATGGGGCCGATGGCCACCGTCGATTTTCTGCGCAAGCTGGTGGAGGAAACGCCGGCGACGAAAGACCAGGATCACGTGCCGGTGATCGTCGATTCGGTGCCGCAGATCCCGTGCCGCGTGGCGGCGGTGCTGGACGGCGCCGCGTCGCCGCTGCCGGCGATGCAGGCCGGGCTGCGCCGGCTGGAGCGGGCCGGCGCGGAATGCGTCGTGATCGCCTGCAACACCGCGCATTACTGGGTCGACCAGCTTTGCGCATCGACCGCGCTGCCGATCCTGCACATCGCCGATGCGGTCGGGCAGGAACTGGCGCGGCGGAAGGCGACGGGCCCGGACTCAGGTACGGGCGGCAGCGTCGGCCTGCTGGCCACCGAGGCCACGCTGGCGGCAGAAATCTATCCGCGCCGGCTGGCCGCGGCCGGCGTGACCTTCGTCGTCAATCCGCCCGAGGAGCGCGCCGAATTCGTGCTGCCGGCGATCGCGCTGGTCAAGCGCGGCGACAGCCGGGCCGCCGGCGCGTTGCTGGCCGAGGCGATCCGGCGGCTGCGGGCGCGCGGCGCCGGCGCCTGCGTGCTGGCCTGCACCGAACTGCCGGTCGCGCTGGAAGCCGCGCATCCGGAACTGCTGGCCGATTGCATCGACCCGACCCGCGCGCTGGCGCGCGAAGCGGTGCGCTGGGCGCTGGCGCGGCGCGCCGCAGCGGCCGGGTGAGGCCGAGGGCGCCGGGAACGCCTCTGCGGAACGTCAAGGCCGGCGCCGCCGGATCTGCGTTAATGGAGATTTTCCCTTTCCGACGCGGAGAACCATGGTTCCGATGTGGCTGCAGGCCGGTTTCTGGGGCGCCGTTTCCGGCTCGGCGCTGATCCTGGGCGCGGCGGTCGCCTACTTCGCCAAGGTGCCGCGCCGGCTGATCGCCGGCATCATGGCGTTCGGCAGCGGCGTGCTGGTATCGGCGCTGTCGTTCGACCTGATGGACGAGGCCTACCGGCGCGGCGGCTTCGACTCGACCGCCGCCGGATTCCTTGCCGGCGCCGCCGTCTACACGCTGGCGAACTGGTATCTGGCGCAGCACGGCGCCAAGCACCGCAAGCGTTCCGGCGACAAGCAGCCGAGCGAATCGGAGGACAGCGGCAGCGGTGCGGCGATCGCGGTCGGGTCGCTGCTCGACGGCATCCCGGAGTCGATCGTCATCGGCGTGAGCATGATCAAGGGCGGCGCGGTGAGCGTGGTCGCGGTGATCGCGATCTTCCTGTCCAACATTCCCGAGGGCCTGTCGAGCGCGGCCGGCATGAAGAAGGCCGGCCGTTCGGCGACCTACATCTTCGGCATCTGGATCGGCATCGCGGTGATATCGGGCATTGCGTCGCTGCTCGGCTACGCGCTGTTCCGCAATTACTCCGCCGACACCATCGCCGCCACCACCGCGGTCGCGGCCGGCGCGATCCTGTCGATGCTGGTCGATACGATGATCCCCGAGGCCTTCGCCGAAACGCACGAGTTCGCCGGCCTGGTGACGGTGGCCGGCTTCCTCGCGTCGTTCGTGCTGACCAAGATCGGCGGGTGACCGCCCGGGGCGCGGTTGCGGGATGCCTTACTGGCTGCCGGTCACGCCGCCCATCACCGGCAGCACCACGCCGGTGCTGTAGCTGGCGCAGGCCGGCGAGGCGAGGAACACGTAGGCCGGCGACACTTCCTCCGGCTGCGCCGGGCGCTTCATGTCGGTCGCCTCGCCGAAGCTCTTCACCTTGTCCACCGGCTGGTCGGCCGGGTTCAGCGGCGTCCAGACCGGGCCGGGCGCGACCGCGTTGACGCGGATCCCGCGCGACACCAGGTTGCCGGCCAGCGCGCGGGTGAACGCGTGGATCGCGCCCTTGGTGGCCGAGTAGTCGAGCAGGATCGGCTGGCCGAACAGGCCGGTTTCCGAGCCGGTGTTGACGATCGCCGCGCCGGCCTTCAGGTGCGGCAGCGCGGCGCGCGCCATGTGGTAGTAGCCGTAGACGTTGGTGCGCATCGTCATGTCGAAGTGTTCCTCGTCGAGTTCCTCCAGCGACATCGCGTGCTCCTGGAACGCGGCGTTGTTGACCAGCACGTCGAGCTTGCCGAACTCCTTCACCGTCCTTTCGACCGCGTCGCGGCAGAACTGCGCGTCGCGCACGTCGCCCGAAATCGTCAGGCAGCGCCGGCCCTCGGCCTCGACGCAGCGCCGGGTTTCCTCGGCGTCGTCGTGCTCGTTCAGGTAGACGATCGCCACGTCCGCGCCTTCGCGCGCATACAGCACCGCGACCGCGCGGCCGATGCCGGAATCGCCGCCGGTGACGATCGCGGCCATGTCCTGCAGCTTGCCGCTGCCGCGGTAGTCCGGCGCCATGAAGTTCGGCCGCGGATCGAGCTGCGACT
>JBQCGO010000232.1:0-2572 GCA_051955575.1 Burkholderiaceae bacterium | reverse complement strand
GCTCGACATGTGCAAGCAATGCCTCGTCCGCGTACAGCAGCGCGATGCGCGGCAAACCCGTGCCTGCAGTGCTCCCCGCATCTGCCGGCGTTTCCGCAGCAAGGGTATTGTCGAAGCGCTCAGACATTCGCGGTCTCCAGCATTTCCTGCACGTTGCGCAACAGTTCGGCTTCGTTGTAAGGCTTGCCCAGATAACGCTCGACGCCGATCTCGAACGCGCGCTGGCGATGTTTCTCGCCGGTGCGCGAGGTGATCATGATGATCGGCACGCTGGCCAGGCGCGGATCGTTCTTCATGTGCGTGGCCAGCTCGTAACCGTCCATGCGCGGCATCTCGATGTCCAGCAACATCAGGTCCGGCAGGCGGTCTATCAGTTTCTCCACCGCGTCCAGACCGTCCTTAGCGGTGACGACCTCGTAGCCACTGCGCTCCAGCACGCGACTGGTGACCTTGCGCATGGTGATCGAATCGTCCACCACCATGATCAGCGGTTGCGGACGCTCTTCCTGGGCGGCCGCCGCGCCCGGTTGCTGCGGCGCCTCGACCATTTCTGCCGCGACCTGCTGGCGCGCGATCACGCGGCGCACCAGCGGGGCGATGTCGAGGATCAGCATCACCGACCCGTCGCCCATGATGGTGGCGCCGAAGATGCCCGCGACCGAGCTGATCTGCGGACCGACCGACTTCACCACGATTTCGCGCGAGCCCACCACCGCGTCGATGCGCACCGCCGCGCGCAGGTCGCCGGTGCGGATCATCAGCAGCGGCAGTTGCCCTTCCTCGACAGCTTGTGCCGCCGGCAGGCCGAGCAACTGCGAGAGATCGTGGATGCCGTAGTCCTCGCCGGCATAGGTGAAGGTGGGATTGCCGGCGGCGATGCGCTTCTCCAGCTCGGTGCGGTGGATGCGCGCGACGCCCTGGATCGAGGTCATCGGCACCGCATACACGGTTTCGCCGGTACGCACCAGGATCGCCTGGGCGACGGCGAGCGTAAACGGAAGACGGATGTTGAAGCTCGAGCCGTGGCCGCGTTCGGAATCGATCGAGAGCGTGCCGCCGAGCATCTTGATCTCGTTGGCGACGACGTCCATGCCCACCCCGCGCCCGGCGATCTGGGTCACCGACTCGGCGGTGGAGAACCCGGTCTCCAGCACGAAGGCATAGAGGTCGCGATCCGACAATTGCACTTCCGGTTTCAGCAGCCCGCGCTCGATCGCCTTGGCGCGGATCGCGTCGCGGTCGAAACCGGCACCGTCGTCGCTGACGCGGATCAACACTTCGGTCGCCTCGCGACTGACGTTGATCGAAACCGTGCCCTCTTCCGGCTTGCCGCGCTCGATGCGCGCATCCGGCTCCTCGATGCCGTGCGCCAGCGCATTGCGCAGCATATGCTCGAACGGCGCCTTCATTCGCTCCAGCAGGTTGCGGTCCATTTCGCCCTGGGCGCCTTCGACGCGCAGTTGCGCGCGCTTGCCCAGGTCCATGGCGGCCTGGCGCAGCGTGCGGCGCAGGCTCGGCACCATGGATTCGAACGGCACCATGCGCGTGCGCATCAGGCCTTCCTGCAGGTCCGACGACACGCGCGACTGTTGCAGCAGCAGCGTTTCCGATTGCCGCGCCTGGTCGTCCAGGATGTTCTGGATCGAGGCCAGGTCGGACACCGACTCGGCCAGCGCGCGCGAGTACTGCTGCAACTGCGAGAAACGGTCCAGTTCCAGCGGGTCGAACGCGGCGTCATGATGATGGCCTTCGTTCTCGCGCTGGTAGCGCGACAGGATCTGCGCCTCGGTCTCGATTTCCAGCGAACGCAACTGCGCGCGCAGGCGCGCCACGGTCTGTTCCAGCTCGACCAGGTTGAAACGGAAGCTGGAGATCTGCTGCTCCAGGCGCGACCGGTAGATGGATACCTCGCCGGCGTAGTTCACCAGCGAATCCAGCAGGTCCGAACGCACGCGGATCATTTCCTGCGGCGCGCGCGTCTCTTCCTCGAAGGTCGGCGCCGCCCGCGGCGCGAGCTTCTCCTTCTGTTCCGGCACCGCTTCAGGGACAGGTTTGGCAGGCGCGGCCTGCTTTGCCGGGGCCGGTTCTGCAGCGCTCGCGGCCTTGCCGCTGGAGAGCTGTTCGAAGCGCGCGATCGCGTTCGCCGGCATGGCAACGGCGTGGCCGCGCACCACGCGCTGGAGCAGGTCGTGCAGACGGTCGAAGCCGCGCTCGAGCGATTCCAGGATCAGCGGGTCGACTTCGCGGCGGCCTTCTGCGATCGCCTCCAGCAGCGTTTCCATCGCGTGCGCCAGGTCGCCGATCTCCGCCACGCCCGCCACGCGGGCGCCACCCTTCAGTGTGTGCAGGTCGCGTTGCAGGCCGACCACCGGCTCGCGGTTTTCCGGCGCGTCACGCAGGATCGCCAGCAGTCCATCGGAGTGGTCGAGCAGTTCGGTACCTTCCTGGGTGAAGATGTCCAGCAGGTCCGGATCGATGTCCGGCAGATCGAGCTTGCCTTCGGGTTGCGGATCGTCCGGGAACGGCGGCAGCGCGGCCAGCGCCATCGCGCGCGCGACCGCGCGCTGGCGGC
>JBQCGO010000231.1:0-4726 GCA_051955575.1 Burkholderiaceae bacterium | reverse complement strand
TGTCGGGCTGTTCGCGGCGCAGGAAGGCGACCAGGCGGGGCAGGGCGGCGAGGGTGCGGCGGGCATCGAGCGAGACCACCTTGACCGACGGCGGCAACAGCGCCAGCAGTTCCCCTTCGGCACGGTTTAGCACGAACGTGACGTCGTAGCCTTTCTTGATGAACGCATCGGCCAGAATCAGCTTCATCCGCTCGACGCCGCCGCCCGCCAGGTTGGGCAGGTAGACCGCCAGAGATGTGTTCTTCATATCGTTGCTCTCCGCAGGAAGCGTTGCCACAACTTGGTGCGCGCGTCGCACAGGTTCAGTGCCGTCGCGGAAAGCGCGTAGCAACCCGCGCCGACGATCACCATCGTCAGCAGGCCAAGCATCGTGTCAGGGAAACGGAGGGTGGACAGCACGATCCACATCGGCACGGTCGCGACCACGGTCAGGACCGCCTCCTTGAACGGAAACGGCACGCGGAACACGTCGCGCCCGTAGTACAGGCTGCCGGCGATCGCCACCACGTAGCTGGCGAAGGTCGAGTAGACGGCGCCCATCAGTCCGATCCACGGCAGCAGCACCAGGTTCAGCGCGACGTTGACCGCGGCGGCGATGCCGATGCTGCGGATCAGCATCTTCGGCTTCTTGCCCAGCGTGAACGCGTGGTCGAAGTAGTGCGCCTGAAAGCCGGCGAGGGTGGCGGCGACCGCGATCCACGGCATGATCTTCAGTGCCTCGGTGCGGAATTCCGGGCCGATCAGCACCGTCGCCAGATGCTCGCTCACCAGGATCAGCCCGGCGCAGGCCGGCACGCCGAGCGCCAGCAGCGCGGTGCCGTTGCGGTACATCTGCGCCTCGGCCGCGCGCCGGCCGCGCGTCTCGAGCGCCCGTACCGCCAGCGGCAGTCCCGGCATCGACACTGCGAGGAACACCAGCATCATCGGCTGGTTCATGATGCCGTAGGACACCGAATAGATGCCGACCGGCGCCGAGCCGAGGAAGTACTGGACCAGGATGCGGTCCGAACTCGACAGCACGAGATTCAGTATCACGCTGACCGTCAGCGGCATGCCGAAGACCAGCAGTTCCCGCATCTGCTCGCGGCTGAACGGCGCGCGCACGCTGCGGACGATGAACGGCACGTCCGCCAGCACCGACACCAGCGAGCCGGCGACCAGGCCCAGCAGCACGCCTTCCTGCTTCATGCCGCCGAAGCGCACCAGGCAGATGGCGAACAGCAGGCCGAGCACCGTCTGCCCGCATTCGAGCAGGTTGTAGCGCGCGATCCGCATTGCGCCGCGGTGGATCGCGAGATTGACCGTGACCAGCCCCTTGCACAGGATGAACGGCAGGCCGATCCAGAGCGCTTGCCGCAGCGGATCGGAGATCGGCAGCGTCAGCATCGCCAGCGCGTAGACCAGCGAGAAGATCAGCATCGAGGCGACGTAGCCGGCATAGATGGTGGAGATGAGCGTGCGCAGCGTGCCGGCCGCCTCGGCGTTGTCGTAGAAGCGGATCGCGCCGTTGCGCAGCCAGAAAGACACGATGCCCTGCGCGATGAAGGCGACGTTGAACACCAGCGCGTACACGCCGTAGTTTTCCGGCAGCAGCAGCCGCGTGAAAACGTAGATGGTCAGGAACGACACCGTCGCCGGTATCAGATTCGAGGGCGCGTACCCGAGGATGTGGCGGAAGAGCAAGACGATTTCCCGAAAAGAGAGCGGCCGCGCCGATGCTGGGCGGCGAGCAGGAGACGATGTGCCGGCGCGGCGTCCGGTCCCGAGCGGGCGGCGTCGCGGCGCCACCCGGGCGGCATGGAAAGACGGCACGCGCGACGGCGCGCGACTTGTCCCAGATGCTACCGATTCCCCGCGACGGCACACTTGATATGCAGCAAATACACGCCGGCCATGTTGCGCGCGGCCGTCGCCATCATGTCGGATATGACCGGCAGCGGCGTCTCGCGTTGCAGGAAACCGTGCTGTGTCGCGCGACGGACCGCACCGCCTGTTCCCTGCCGGCATAGGCCCGTACAATCCGTTCCATGGATAACGACATTCCCCGCTTTCCCGCTCCGGCGCCTGCCGATTCCCGCCGCCCCGCGCGCAGCGAGCGTCCCGACACGCCCTGCGTCGCGGTCTGTTCCACCACCTTCGACGACGTCTGCCGCGGCTGCGGCCGCACCGTCGCCGAGGTCGCCAATTGGGTGTTCATGACGCCCGAGGAGAAGGACGCGGTTTGGGAGCGGATCACCGCGCAGGGCTATCCGAAGCGGCAGGGCTGAACGGTTCGGAACGCCCGCCGGCGTTGCCCGGCGCCAGGTTTCGTTGCCATGCCGGCATCGACGTTGTCGCCCCGTCATGCATGACCGATAAGCTTCTTGCCGATGCGGCAAGAAAACGATGCGCATCGGCAAAATCTTTCGTCGAAATGCTTTTGCGCATCAATTGAGCGCGGTAAACTTCCCCGGTTTTTCGTGCCCCGCGCCGCGCGGGGATCGCGCGCCGCACGATGGCGCGCGACAATGTTTCGGGTGGTCATCATGACGAAAAATTTCGCACTTCGGGCAGTATCGCTGGCAGCCCTCGCCTGTGCGGCACAGGGTGTGCCGGCGGCGACCTGCTACACCGACTGCATGAAGCTGCCCGACCTGCCGGCGCCGTCGGCTGCGCCGCCGGACCGCATCAAGCTGAACGGGCAGAACGCGAATCTCGTCAACGAAACGCCCGACGCGGCATGGAGCGCCGGCATCGCTTACCCGACCGGCGTCGACGCGCATCTCGACTTGCGCTACGGCACCGAACTCACCAGCCGGCTGGCCGCCGGCGCGTCGGTGGCCTACGGGCCGCGTTACAAGGAAGTGCTGGTCAACGGCATATTCCATCCGGCGCGCGACTTCCGTTTCCGGATCGTCGGCGGCACCACCGAACGCACCAGCGAATACGGCTTCCTGTCCGGCGTGCAGCCGGCCGGCGTGCTGCAGAACAACATGCTGGTCGACGTGAAGAAATCCTGGGGCGGCGACAACAGCATCCTCAACTTCGGCGCGACCGCCTTCAGCGTTGCGGCCAGCGAGCAGGAACTGCCTTCCGGGGCCGGCGATCCGCACCGGCTGGCGACCGGCACGCTGCAGGGCTATGCGTTCAATCTCGGCCTTGCCCCGACCGACCGCCTCAATCTCGAAGTCGGCACCGGCATCCAGAGGGTCGTGTACGACTTCGCGCACGGAAGTTCGGACGAGGAAAACACGCTCAGCAGCCGCATGCGCCTGACCCGTTACCTCGACAACTGCGCCCGGCTGCAGGGCGGCTACAGCGGCGACAGCAGCGCCGACCGCTTCGACCTCGGCGTCGGCAAGGGCGCCTGGAGCCTCAGCGCCTCGCGCATTGCCGCACGCAACGGCGGCGATAACGCGACTGCGTTCAACGTGCGCTATGCGATTCCGCTCGGCACCCGGCGCAACGGCCCGCCGATCGCCTGCGACAACCGGCTGCAGACCGCGCAGAACTTCGGCTCGGTGCTGCACACCGTCATCACCCGGCCGAACTAACTGCCGACCGCGCCGCTGGCGCTGTTCGACGCGACCGCGGCTGTCAAGTAGCCGGCCGCGGCCGGCCCCTCACGCTTCCAGCTCGTCGTCGCGGAACTCGTTGTCCGGCCGCGCGTCTGCGGGCCGCCCATGCTCGGCGCGGCGCAGTTCAACGCGGCGGATCTTGCCGGAAATCGTCTTCGGCAGTTCGCGGAATTCCAGCCGGCGGATGCGCTTGTACGGCGCCAGCCGCTCGCGTGCGAAGCGCAGGATCGAGAGCGCGGTCTCGCGCGTCGGTTCGTGGCCGGCGCGCAGCATCACGAACGCCTTCGGCACCGCGAGGCGCACCGGATCGGGACTCGGCACGATCGCCGCCTCCAGCACCGCCGGATGCTCGATCAGCACGCTTTCCAGCTCGAACGGGCTGATCCGGTAATCAGAGGCCTTGAAGATGTCGTCGTTGCGGCCGACGTAGAAATAGTAGCCGTCGGCGTCGCGCACCGCGGTGTCGCCGGTGTGGTAGACGCCGTGGCGCATCACCTCGGCGGCGCGTCCGGCATCGTCCTCGTAGCCGAGCATCACGCCGACCGGCGGCGGGTCGAGCACGATCGCGATCTCGCCTTCTTCGCGCGCGACGTCGTCGTGGTCGACCAGCGCGATCCGGTAGCCGGGCAGCGGCCGGCCCATCGAGCCCGGCTTGACCGGCTGGCCGGGGCTGTTGCCGATCTGCGCGGTGGTTTCGGTCTGGCCGTAGCCGTCGCGGATGCGGATGCCCCAGGCCTTTTCCACCTGCTCGATCACCTCGGGATTCAGCGGTTCGCCGGCGCCGACCAGCTCGCGCAGCGGCACCTTGAACTGCGCCAGGTCTTCCTGGATCATCAGCCGCCAGACGGTGGGCGGCGCGCACAGCGAGGTCACGCCGCAGCGCGCGATCACGTCCAGGCAATCCTTTGCGACGAAGCGCGCGTAGTTGTAGACGAACACCGTCGCGCCCGCGTTCCACGGCGCGAAGAAGCAGCTCCACGCATGCTTGGCCCAGCCGGGCGAGCTGATGTTCCAGTGCACGCCCCCGGGCTGCAGGCCGATCCAGTACATCGTTGACAGGTGACCGATCGGGTAGCTGCGGTGGCTGTGCAGCACCATCTTCGGCTTCGACGTGGTGCCGGAGGTGAAGTAGAGCAGCAGCGGATCGTCGGCCGGCGTCGGGCCGTCGG
>JBQCGO010000230.1:0-5435 GCA_051955575.1 Burkholderiaceae bacterium | reverse complement strand
AACGCGATGGTGGCGACCATCGCCAGGCCGTCCTCGCGCAGGAACCGGGCCTGGTTCGCGGTGCGGGTCCGCGCGTCCAGCCCGGCATGGTAGGGCAGCGCCGCGATCCCGTTCCCGGTCAGGAACTCGGCCGTCTGCTCGACCGACGCCCGCGTCAGGCAGTAGACGATGCCCGCGTCGCCGGCATGCTCGCCCCGCAGCAGCTCCAGCAGTTGCAGCCTTGGCTCGGACTTCGGCACGATCCGGTAGCAGATGTTCGGGCGGTCGAAACTCGCCACGAAGTGGCGGGCGTCGGCCAGGTTGAGCCGCTCCGCGACCTCCGTCGTGGTGGCCTGGGTGGCCGTCGCCGTCAGCGCGATCCGGGGAACGTGCGGCCACCGCTCGTGCAGCTCGGACAGGGCGAGATAGTCGGGCCGGAAGTCGTGCCCCCACTGGGATACACAGTGCGCCTCGTCGATGGCGAACAGCGCGATGGCACCGCGGTCGAGCAGGCGCAGCGTCGACTCGATCCGCAGCCGCTCGGGAGCCAGGTAGAGCAGGTCGAGCTCGCCCGCGACGAACGCGGCCTCACCGTCCCGGCGCGCGCCGAGATCCTGCGTTGAGTTGAGGAACCCCGCCCGCACGCCGAGTTCGCACATCGCGTCGACCTGATCCTGCATGAGGGCGATAAGCGGGGAGATGACGACGCCGGTCCCCGGCCGGAGCAGCGCGGGTATCTGGTAGCACAGCGACTTGCCGGCGCCGGTCGGCATCAGCACCAGCGCGTCGCCGCCGTTGGCGACCTGCAGCACGATGTCGGCCTGCCGTCCACGGAAGGACGGATAGCCGAAGACGGTTTCGAGAACGTGGAGGGCGGCGTCGATGCCGATGCGCTCAGACATGAAGAGAAGACAGGGGAAAGCCGTTCAGGCGGCCCAGTTTACCCAGCCGCCCCAGGCGGTGAAGAGAATCAGGATGCCGAAGGCGATGCGGTACCAGGCGAAGACGGTGAAATCGTGCGTGCTGATGTAGCGCAGCAGCCAGCGCACGCAGATGAAGGCGGCCACGAACGACGATGCCAGCCCGATCGCGAACAGCGGCAGATCGGCCGCCGACAGCAGCGCGCGCTCCTTGTACAGAGAGAAGACGGTCGCGCCGAACAGGGTCGGCATCGCCAGGAAAAACGAGAATTCGGTCGCCGCCTGCCGTGACAAGCCGAACAGCATGCCGCCCATGATGGTCGCGCCTGAGCGGCTGGTGCCGGGAATCAGCGCGAACGCCTGCGCCAGGCCGATCTTGATCGCATCCGCGGCCGTGATGTCGTCGACCGAGTCGATGCGCGCAGTCGACGGCCGCAGTTTCGCGCGGCGCTCGACCCAGAGGATCACCAGCGCGCCGGCGATGAACGCGATCGCCACCGGCAACGGCGCGAACAGCACCGCCTCGACCTTCTTGTGGAACAGCACGCCGAGCACCGCGGCCGGCAGGAAGGCGATGATCACGTTGAGCGCGAAGCGCCGCGCCTTCGGGTCGAACGGCAGACCGTGCAGCACCTCGAAGATCTTGCGGCGGTATTCCCAGACCACCGCGATCATCGCGCCGGCCTGGATCACGATCTCGAACACCTTGGCTTTTTCGCCGACGAAGTCGAGCAGGCTGCCGGCGAGGATCAGGTGGCCGGTCGAGGAAATCGGCAGGAACTCGGTGAAGCCTTCAACCACGCCCATGATCAGGGCTTTTAGCGCGAGAAGAATAGTCATCTATTTCAGGAATCCAATCGAAAACGGAAAAGCCGCACGGCGTGTTCGCCGGAACCGTTCGCTACCGCACAGGCTCCAGCGTGACGACGATGCGGTCGGACCCGATCGACAGCGCCGTCGGCGTGAATCGCACGCCGGCAAACGACAGGCGGTCGGGGTCGAACTTGTACAAGGGCACGCCGGACAGCAACTGCTCGGCGACCACGGTGCCGACGCCGCGCAGGCGCGACAGCACCGCCGCATCGGCGCCGTCGATCGCCAGATCCTCGACCGTCGGCGCAGTCAGCACCACCGCGGAGCGCGCCGCATCCAGCGCCGGCCGGCCGGACACGGCGATGCTGCCGCGCCAGGTCTGGCCGAGCAGCAACGGCGAGACCGTAGTATCGGCGTCAATCCGCACCCGGTTTTTGTCCGGGAGCAATGACAACGCCGGGCGGCTCATTCCGACATCGAACAGTCCCAGCACGCGCTCGTTGTAGGGAAAGCGGCGGTCGAGCGCGGCCTGCAGACGCGACAGCGGAAGCTCGATTTCGCGCGGACCGGTGAGTGCGGCGCATCCGGCAAGGAGCGGCAGCAACAGCGCGACCGCCGCATGACGACGTTTCATGGCAAGACTTTCGGGACGAGCCGTGTCGCTAACGCACCTAACGCACGCTAACGCACGGCATGAAACGGCAAACCGCCAATGATACCAATGACGGCAAGCGGGCACCCCGTTCGGCGTCCGCCGGCGTTCCTTGACCGGGGGTCGGCACGCCCCATAAAATAACTGACTCATCGGTAATTAAAGACTCCGGAATGCCCTGTCCCTTCAAAGCCGGCCCGCGCTGGGCGCGACGCAAGGAAGCGCGACCGCAGGAACTGCTGGCCGCCGCGCTGGACCTGTTCGTCGAGCGCGGCTACGCGGCAACCCGTCTGGACGAAGTGGCGACGCGCGCCGGGGTATCCAAGGGCACGCTATACCTGTATTTCCCCGGCAAGGAAGAATTGTTCAAGGCGGTGGTGCGCGAGACGGTGGTGCCGATCATCGGCGAGGCGGAAGACGTCATCGGCCGCTATCAGGGCAGCAGCACCGCCCTGTTGCGCGACATCGTGCTCGGGTGGTGGGAGCGGATCGGCAATACCAAGCTGTCCGGCATCACCAAGCTGATGATGGCCGAATCCGGCAATTTTCCCGAACTCGCTCGCTTCTACCACGAGGAAGTCATCCGGCCCGGCAACGCGATGATCGCGCGCCTGCTGGAGCGCGGCGTCGCCACCGGTGAATTCCGCCCCTTCGACGCCCAACGCATGACCGACGTGATCGTCTCGCCGATGCTGATGCTGATGCTCTGGAAACATTCGTTCGGCCGCCATGTCGAGTCGATCGACACGGCCGCCTATCTCGACCATTTCATCGATCTCTGCCTGCACGGGCTGACGGCGCCGGCGCGCGGAACGGAGGCATCATGACCGGCCGGTCGGTACGGCGCTTCGTGGTACTGCTTGTCCTGGCCGCGGCGATCGCGATAGCCGCGCTGGCCTTGCGCGGACGGCAGGCGTCCCAGGCGGCGCCGCGCGCCGCGGCCGCGGCGCTTGCGGCGCTGGAACTGCTGCCGTCCGACATCGCGCAGGCGCGCACCGCGACGCTGCGCCGCACGCTGCCCGTCACCGGCCCGGTATCCGCGGTGAACCAGGCGGTGGTCAAGGCGCGCGTCGCCGGCGAGGTGCGCGACGTCCTGGTCCGCGAAGGCGAAGCGGTCGCGGCCGGGCAGGTCGTGGTGCGGATGGACGAAAGCGAATACCGGGCGCGCCTGGAGCAGGCGCGCGGCGCGCTCGCCGCCGCCCGCGGACAACTCGACATCGCCAAGACCGCGCGCGAGAACAACCGCATGCTGCTCGACAAGGGCTTCATCTCGCGCAACGCGTTCGAGAATTCCGCCAGCCAGTACGCGATCGCCGCCGCCAACGTCGATTCTGCCAACGGCGCGCTCGACGTCGCGCGCAAGGCGGTCGGCGATACCGTGATCCGCTCGCCGATCGCCGGACTGGTCAGCGTGCGCAGCGTGCAGCCGGGCGAAAAGGTGTCGCCCGACAACCGGCTGCTGGAAATCGTCGATCTGCAGCGGATGGAAATGGAAGCGGCGGTGCCGGCGGCCGACATCGGCCGGGTGGCGCTGGGACAGGAAGTCGACGTGCGGGTCGAGGGCTTGCCCGACTCCCTGCACGGAACGGTTGCGCGCATCAACCCGGCCACCGCGGCGGGCTCGCGCTCGATTCCGGTCTATGTGCAGATCGACAATCCGGAGCGGTTGCTGCGGGTCGGCATGTTCGCCGAGGCGCGGCTGACGCTGGCCCGCAAGGACGATGCGCTGGTCGTGCCGCGCACCGCGGTGCGCAACGACGGCGGCGGCGGCGCGTACGTTTATGCGGTCGAGAACGGAAGGCTGGCGCGCAAGACGGTCGCCACCGGCATGGAGGGCGTCGCCGACGGCGAGCCGGCGGTCGAAATCCGCGACGGACTCGCGGCCGGCGCGACCATCGTGCGGACCAATCTCGGCGACCTGCAGGCCGGCGCGCCGGTGCGGGTCGCGGCGCGCACCGCGTCGCAATGATCCGCGGAGCCTGACGCCATGTGGTTCACCCGCTTAAGCATCGGCAACCCGGTGCTCGCGACGATGATGATGCTGGCCTTCGTCGTGCTCGGCCTGTTCTCGTACCAGCGGCTGCAGGTCGACCAGTTCCCGGACATCACCTTCCCGGTGGTCGTGATCCAGACCGACTATCCCGGCGCGTCGCCGGAAACGGTGGAGAGCGACGTCACGCGCAAGATCGAGGAAGCAGTCAACACCATCAACGGCATCAAGACGCTGTCGTCGCGCTCGTACCAGGGTTCGTCGGTAGTGATCGTCGAGTTCGACCTGACCATCGATCCGGCGCAGGCGGCGCAGGACGTGCGCGAGAAGGTGGCGCTGGTGCGCGCGGCGTTCCGCAAGGAAGTCAAGGAGCCGCGCGTCACCCGATACGACCCGGCCGACACGCCGATCTTCTCGGTCTCGGTCAGCAGCGACCCATCGGCCAAACGCAGCCTGCGCGACCTGACCGCGATCGCCGACCAGGTGGTGAAGAAGCGGCTGGAGAACGTGCGCGGCGTCGGTTCGGTGACGCTGGTCGGCGGCGTCTCGCGCGAGATCCAGATCTACCTGCGGCCGGCCGACATGGCCGCGCTCGGTATCGGCGTGGACCAGGTGATCAACGCGGTGCGCGCCGAGAACCAGGAATTGCCGACCGGCGCGATCCGCTCGTCGGCCGACGAGAAAGTCGTGCAGGTGCAGGGGCGCATCGCGAACCCGCGCGACTTCGGCCGCATCGTCGTCGCCCGGCGCGGCGGCGCGGCGGTCACGCTCGATCAGGTCGCCGACGTGGTCGACGGCCAGCAGGAACAGGAATCGCTGGCGCTGTACAACGGCCGGCGCACGCTGGCGCTGCAGGTGCTGAAGGCGCAGGGCGAGAACACGATCCAGGTGGTCGACGGTCTGCGCGAGGCGCTGGCCGAACTGCAGCCGCGGATGCAGGCGCTCTACCCCGGCGTGCGGCTGGACGTGATCAAGGACAATTCGCGCCAGATCCGGGTCGGCGTCGAGAACGTGCGGCGCACGCTGCTGGAAGGCGCGCTGCTGACGGTGCTGATCGTGTTCCTGTTCCTGAACTCATGGC
>JBQCGO010000229.1:0-3172 GCA_051955575.1 Burkholderiaceae bacterium | reverse complement strand
CGCAGCAGCTGGCCGCGCAGGCTGCCGAGCGGGCGCGGCGCGAGGCGCACGATATCGGGCGAATCGGGCGTCATCCGCGCGTCCGACGGCTTGGAGCCCGTTCGCAATCCGTACCGAGCGGTTCGGGTTCGGTCCGGGAAGCCCTTGCAGTGCGGCAATCATCGCCGGACCGGAATCTGGCCGCGCGGCAGGTTTGCGGACAGCCTCTCATCGTGCGCCGGCCTGCAGCAGGTAGCCTATGCCGCGCAGCGTTGCGATCGAGACGCCGCCGCCGAGCGCATCGAGCTTCTTGCGCACGCGATAGATGTAGATCTCGATGGCGTCCAGATTGGCGTCGTCGTCCAGCGCGAACACGTCGTCGAACAGTTTTTCCTTCGACACGGTGGCGCCGGCGCGGGTGATCAGCGCTTCCAGCACCCCATGTTCGCGCGGCGTGAGCTTGAGCGGCTCGTCGCCGTGGAAGAAGCTGCGCGAGACGGTGTCGAAGGACAGCGGCCCGCAGCGCAGCGTGACCGCTTCGTTGCCCTGGCTGCGGCGCAGCAGCGCCTTGACCCGGGCTTCCAGCTCGGCCAGTTCGAACGGCTTGGCGAGGTAGTCGTCGGCGCCGAGGTTCAGCCCCTGCACCCGGTCGTTCAGTCCGCCGCGCGCGGTCAGGATCAGCACCGGCGTCTTGCTGCCGCGCGCGCGAAGGCGTTTCAGCACTTCCAGCCCGTCCATCTTCGGCAGCGTCAGGTCGAGCACCACCAGCGCGTAATGCTGGGTGTGCAGCAGCGCATCGGCGTCGGCGCCGTTCATCGCGCACTCGACCGTGAGATGGGCGTCGCGCAAGGCTTTCGCGAGCCAGCGCGAGAGGTCGACATGGTCTTCGACGAGCAGGATGCGCATGGAAGGGTTCGTGAGAGCGCACGGCGGAAAAGGCGGTGTGCGCATGATACGCATGCCGGCGGCGTTTGCAAAAACCGCGGCCGGCATGTCCGCGCGGCAATGCCTTCGCGTCGTCGATCGACAGCGAATTGAAAGATTCGAGGCGGTATGCTGCGCCGACCTTTACCGTACCCGCCTGCTCCATGCCCCTGCACCATATCGCCGCCGCCTTCCTGAGCCTCGCGCTGCTCGGCGCGGCCGCGCGCGCGCCGGCGGCCGAGTGCGTGGTGCCGGCCAAGCCGGGCGGCGGCATGGACCTGACCTGCAAGCTGGCGAAGAAGGCGCTGGCCGCGCTGCCGGACAAATTCCCGGACAAGGCCGGCGCAGCGCCGCTGCAGTTGCGCTACCTGCCGGGCGGCATCGGCGCGGCGGCGTGGAGCACGCTGGTGACGCAGCGGCGCGACGAGCCGGACACGCTGGTCGCGTTTTCCGGCGGCTCGCTGCTCAATCTCGCGCAGGGAAAGTTCGGGCCATCGAAGGTCGACGACGTGCGCTGGGTCGCGGCGATCGGCACCGATTACGGGATGATCGCGGTGCGCCGGGATTCGCCGTACAAGACGCTGCACGACCTGGTGGAGGCGCTGAAACGCGATCCGGCGTCGGTCACGATAGGCGCCGGCGGCACCATCGGCAGCCAGGACTGGGTCAAGGTCGCGCTGATCGTGAAGCAGGACGGCATCGATCCGAAAGCCCTGCGCTTCGTCGCGCTGGAAGGCGGCGGCGAATCGTTCACCGCGCTGCTGGCAGGCCACGTGCAGGCGGTGTCGGGCGACGCGTCGGAAGCGATGCTGCACGCGGCCGACGGCAGCATCCGCGTGCTGGCGGTGCTGTCGGACGCGCGCCTGCCCGGCATGCTGGCGTCGGTGCCGACCGCGCGCGAGCAGGGCTACGACGTGACCTGGCCGACGATCCGCGGCTTCTACATGGGACCGCAGGTGTCGGACGCCGACTACCGCAAGTGGGTCGGAGCGTTCGACCGCCTGCTCGACACGCCGGCGTTCGAGAAGATGCGCGCGGCCGCCGGACTGTTCCCGTTCGCGATGACCGGCAAGCCGCTGACCGAATACATCGACCGCACCGTGGCGCGCTACGGCGCGCAGGCGCAGGAGATGGGGCTGCTGCGCTAGACCGGCCGCGATCCCGGCGAATGGTTCAATTCGGCGGATGTTCGAATGGATTCCCGCTTTCGCGGGAATGACGTACCGGAGTCGGCGACGTTGCTGCGCCGCCGGATTCGTAGTCCCGATTTTGCAGTCCCCGATTTCGTAGTCCCGATTTTGCAGCACCGCGATTTCGCAGTACCACCGATGCAATCCGCATCGTTCACAACAACAGGAGAAGACTCATGCTTACCCGTCGCAGCGCCTTGCGCATCGCCATCCACCTCGCCTTCGCCGGCGGCCTCGCCGCCGCGGCCGGCGCCCAAGCGCAAGTGCCGGCCGGCTACCCGGCCGACTACGCCAAGGTCGTCGACGGCGCGAAGAAGGAAGGCAAGCTGGTGATCTACAGCGCGACCGACTCGAAGGCCGCCGAGCCGGTGATCAAGGACTTCAACGCGCTGTATCCGGGCGTGCAGGTCGAGTACAACGACATGAACTCGACCGAGGTCTACAACCGCTTCATCTCCGAAGCGGCCGCGGGCGGCGGCGGCGCCGACGTGCTGTGGTCGTCGGCGATGGACCTGCAGATCAAGCTGGTGCAGGACGGCTACGGCATGACGTACAAGTCGCCGGAAGCGGCCGCGCTGCCGAAGTGGGCCAACCTGAAGGACACCGCCTACGGCACCACCTTCGAGCCGGCCGTGTTCGTCTACAACAAGCGCCTGGTGCCGGCCGCCGAAGTGCCGCACACGCACGACGAGCTGGCCAAGCTGCTGAAGTCCAAGACCGACCAGTTCAAGGGCAAGGTCACCACCTACGACATCGAGAAGTCCGGCGTCGGCTTCATGCTGATCAACCAGGACGCGAAGAACATGCCCAACTTCTGGGACTTCGTGAAGGCCCTGGGCACCGTGCAGCCGCGCGTTCAGTCGAGCGCGGGCACGATGATGGAGCGCATCAGCTCGGGCGAGAACCTGCTCGGCTTCAACATCTTCAACTCGTACGCGGCGCTGCGCGCGAAGAAGGACCCGTCGATCGGGATCGTGCTGCCGAAGGACTACACGCTCGTGATGTCGCGGGTGATGTTCATCTCGAAGACGGCCAAGAATCCGAACGCCGCCAAGCTCTGGCTCGACTACATCCTCTCC
>JBQCGO010000228.1:0-6880 GCA_051955575.1 Burkholderiaceae bacterium | reverse complement strand
CGCAACCCGTACAACGACCGCTATCTCAGCACCAAGGCCGACAAGCTCGGCCACCTGTTTCCTTCCTGATCCTTCCTGATCCGCCTCGTTCTCCGCCGCGCGGTGCCGGAACCAACGCCGCAGGCCGCGGTCGCCTTGGAAGGCGGCCCGTCGGCTGCGGCACCCATTCATGCCCCAACCCTTGCACGACAGCGACGACGCGTCGCTGCACCAGGCGATCGCGCGCGAGCGCGACACGCTGCTCGAACGTCTCGACCGCTGGCTGCAGACGCCGATGCTGGTGCTGGCCTTCGTCTGGCTGGCGCTGTTCGTGATCGAGTCGATCCGGGGGCTGACGCCGCTGCTGCAGCAGCTCGGCTATCTGATCTGGGGCGCCTTCGCCGTGGAATTCCTGATCGGGTGGATCGTCGCGCCCCGCAAGCTCGACTACCTGAAGCACAACTGGCTGAAGGCGGTCTCGCTGCTGGCGCCGGCCCTGCGGCTGGTGCGGGTGGCGAGCCTGCTGCGCGTGCTGCGGCTGTCGCGGCTGGCGGGCGCCACGCGCGGGCTTCGCCTGCTACGGCTGTTCAGCTCGGTCAACCGCGGCATGGCCGCGCTCGGCGCCAGCATGGGCCGTCGCGGCGTGGCCTACGTGCTGGCGCTGACCCTGATCGTCACGCTGACCGGCGCGGCCGGGATGATGACGTTCGAGCCGGATGCCTTGGGAAAATACGGCACCGCCCTGTGGTGGACCGCGATGCTGATGACCACGATGGGTTCCGAGTACTGGCCGAAGACGCCCGAGGGCCGGCTGCTGTGCTTCTTCCTCGCGCTCTACAGCTTCACGGTGTTCGGCTACGTGACCGCGGCGCTGGCGACCTTCTTCGTCGGGCGCGACGCGGAAGACCCGGACGGGGGAGTGGCCGGCGCCGCGTCGGTGGACGCGCTCAGGACGGAGATCGCCGCGTTGCGCGAGGAGATTCGCATGCTGGCGCGAGACCGGGCGCGTTGAGGCTGCTTCGCGGTTTACCGGGCGCCGTCGTTCCGTTCGCCGCGTTTTGCCGCGTCTCGCGGCGTTCAGGCGGACGCATGGCCCGTGTAGAAATGCGCGCCGGCCGGTAAAACCTGCCATCGGCCTGCGCGGAGCTGCCGGCCAGCCGTTCCCGTCGCGCCGGGCACGTTTCTCGCAGCGCATGGTCGAATCGTCATGATGAAAGGATGCAGGGCATGAATATTACGCTCAAGAAAGCCGGCGACCAGGTGATCGTGATCACCGGCGCGTCGTCCGGCATCGGCCTGACCACCGCGCGCAGCGCGGCCCGGCGCGGCGCCCGGCTGGTGCTGGTGTCGCGCAACGGCGAGGCGCTCGAAAAGCTGGCCGACGAATTGCGCAACAGCGGCGGCGACGCCCATGCGGTGACGGCCGACGTCGCCGACGTGCAGCAGGTCCGCCACGTCGCCGACGAGGCGATCCGGCGCTTCGGCCGCATCGATACCTGGATCAACAACGCCGGCGTGTCGATCTTCGGCCGCTTCGAGGACGTGCCGCTGGAAGACCAGCGCCGCCTGTTCGACACCAATTTCTGGGGCGTGGTGCACGGCTCGCTGGTCGCGGTCGAGCATCTGAGGAAGCAGGGCGGCGCGCTGATCAACCTCGGCAGCGAATTGTCCGACTGCGCGGTGCCGCTGCAGGGCATGTACACCGCGTCCAAGCACGCGATCAAGGGCTTTACCGACTCGCTGCGGATGGAACTGGAAGAAGAAGGCGCGCCGGTGTCGGTGACGCTGATCAAGCCGGCCGCGATCGACACCATGTTCCTCGCCAACGCGAAGAACTACATGGACGTCGAGCCGCGCCTGCCGCCGCCGATCTACGCGCCGCAGGTGGCCGCCGACGCGATCCTGTCGGCGGCCGAGACGCCGATCCGCGACGTCTTCGTCGGCGGCGCGGCCAAGGCCGCCTCGTCGAGCGCGCACTACATGCCGGCCGTGCTGGACCGCATCATGAGCACCGTGGGCTATCGCCAGCAGCGCGGCAAGGCGCCGGCCGGCGACCGCGAGCACAACAGCCTGTACCGGCCGCAGCCGGACACCGCGCTGCGCCAGAGCCAGGGCCAGCCGGGCTACGTGTTCCGGTCCAGCCTGTACACCCGCGCGGCGACCGCGCCCAACGCCGGCAAGATCGCCATGGCCGGCGCCGGGCTGGCGCTCGCCGCGCTCTGGCAGGCGCGCCGTCCCAACGATCGCTAGGCGCGGCGCCGCGGCCTTCCCGCGGCCGCTCTCCATCCTTTTCGAAAAGGAACGACCATGTCCACATTGACTCCGGAACAGCGGGAACACCTCGAACGCAGGATGCAGGACCGCGCGCTGGCGCTGCGCAACGAGATGCGCGGCGAGGCCGAGCGGGAAGACGATTACCCCGACGTCGCCACCGACATCGCCGATTCGGGCCAGGCGTCGTTTGCCGATCTCTGGGTCGACGTCGGCAACGCCGAAGTGACGCGCGACCTGCGCGAGATGCGTGCGATCGCCGCGGCGATGACCCGCATCGACGACGGCACCTACGGCGATTGCGCGGACTGCGGCAAGGATATTCCGTACGCCCGGCTGGAGGCCCAGCCGACCGCCGAGCGCTGCGTGCCGTGCCAGGAGCGCTACGAGAAGACCCACGCCGATCCGCTGCGTGGCGGGACGATGTAGCGGTTCCGTTTTCGCGCCTGCCCACCTGCCCACCTGCTCACCTGCTGTCGCTTGACGGCAGCGCGGCGCGCTGCCGGATCGACGAGGCGTTCCACCGCATCGACAGACCGCAGCGTCGCTCTGCATACTGATCGGTCGCCCGATGCTTGCGCGGCGTTGTTTGGATCGCGGTGCACCCACTTTTCATTGGTGGGCGCAAGGGAAAGTTGGCATACTGCAAGACTTGCCCGCCCGTGTCATCCGAACGGTTCCGATGAACCACAGCGAACACACCCGATCGCCTTTCCTGCCGCTGCGCAAATACCGGTTCCTGCGAGGATCGCTGCTGTCGATCCTCGCCTGGCCGGCCGGTTGCGCGTTCGTGGTCGCCGTGCTGTGGGCCGTCGTGTTCGGCAAGCTGCATCAGGAAAACCTGATCGCGGAAGTCAACGGGCGCCACGAGGCGGCCCAGCTGGCCGAAGGCTTCGCCGAGCAGATCTTCCGTACCGTCGCGCAGATCGACCACACGCTGCTGACGGTCAAGTATTTGTGGGAAGACACCGGCGGCGCCTACGACCTGTCGCGCCAGCTTGGGCGCGGGCTGTTTTCCGGGTCGACGCAGTTCCGCATCTCGATGATCGACCGCAACGGCCGCATCGTCGCCACCACCATCACCCCTTCGAAGGCGGTCGACCTGACCGACCGCGACTACTTCGTCGCGCTGTCGTCCGGCAAGGCGCAGGGGCTGTACATCAGCCGGCCGACCGTCGGCCGCGTCAGCGGCGACCAGGTGATCCATTTCGCCCGCCGCCTGGACGAGCAGGACGGCGCGTTCGCCGGCGTGGTCCTGATCTCGTTCCAGCCGTCCCGGTTCGTGCCGAGCGTGTCGAAGACGATGCTCCGTCAGGACAACTTCGTCGCGCTGAAATCGGCCGACCTCGTCATGAGCGCCGCCGGCAGCTCGGACGGCGCCGGCGCGGTCGACGGCTTTCTGCACGATTTCGTCACCAACGTGACCTCGCGCGGCGTGGTGCGCGTGCCCGGCGAGCGCTTCGCCGACGGCGTGCCCCGGCTGGTCGCGTGGCAGGGCCTGCGCGACTACCCGTTCGTGGCCCTGGCCGGCATCACCGAGGACGGCATCTATGCGCCGTACCGCGCGATGGCGCGCGACTACCGGCATGCCGCCGCGATCGTGACCGCGCTGCTGCTGCTGATGGCGGCCACCGGCATGGTGTTCTCCATCCGCCTCGCATGGCGCAAGTTCGAAGCGCAGAAGACGCTCGCCCTGTACGGCATTTCCCGCCAGGCCGACAACGAAGGCTTTTTCCTGATGGAGCGGATCGAAGGCGGCAAACCCCCGCTCGACTTCGAAATCCTCGATTGCAACGACTGGGGCGCGGCGTTCTACGGGCTCGATCGGAACGAACTGATCGGCAAGCGCCTGTCGGATTTCTACAGCGGCGCGCTGCTCGAGCAAGTGCTCGAGTTCTACCGCATGGGCACCGAGAACGGCGGCCACGAGGACGAGTACCGGGTGCCGCCGGACAGCCCGCTGCCGATGGAATGGCTGTACCGCAAGGCGGTGCCGACCCGGCTCGGACTGACGGTGCTGCTGCGCGACATCAGCGAAGCCAAGCGACATGAGCTGGCGCTGTCACGCATGGCCAATTCGGATGCGCTGACTGCGCTGCCGAACCGCCAATGGCTGATGCGCTATCTTCCCAAGGCCATCGAGGCGGCGGAGAGGAACGGCGTCGGCCTGGCGCTGATGTTCGTCGATCTCGACGACTTCAAGAACGTCAACGACACGCTCGGCCACGCCGCCGGCGACGAACTGCTGCGGCTGGTCGCCGGCCGGCTGCAGGCGGTGATCCGCCCCGACGACCACGTGGTGCGGCTCGGCGGCGACGAATTCACGATCCTGCTGGAACGCATCGCCAGCAACGACACGGTGTCCGCCGTGGCCGGCCGCATCATCCAGGTACTGAGCGACGCCTGCACGCTGTCGGTCGGCAAGACGCACCTGGTGCGCGGCTCGGTCGGCATCAGCCTGTACCCGCGCGACGGCAATGACGCCGACACGCTGCTCAAGCATGCCGACATCGCAATGTACGCCGCGAAGGCGAACGGCAAGGCGAACCATCAGTATTTTCAGCCGCAGATGTCGCAGCGGCTGGTCGAGCGGCTGGGCAGCGAGCAGGCGCTGCGCACCGCGATCGAGCGCGACGAATTCGTCCTCTACTACCAGCCGCGGGTCGACACCCGCACCGGCGAACTGCGCAGCATGGAAGCGCTGGTGCGATGGCAGCATCCGGAGCGCGGCATCGTCTCGCCGCTGGAATTCATCCCGCTGGCCGAGGAAACCGGGCTCATCGTGCGGCTCGGCGAACTGATCTTCGAGAAAGCCTGCCGCCAGCTCGCCGACTGGAAGGCGGAGAATCTGCCGGTGGTGCCGGTATCGGTCAACGTCTCGCCGCGCCAGTTCGACCAGGGCAGCCTGGTGCTGATCGTCACGTCGAGCATGGTCGAGCACGGCATCGACGCGTCGCTGATCGAGATCGAACTCACCGAATCGTCGATGCTGGGCAACAACCAGACCGTGTTCAACGAACTCAAGTCGATCGAGGAACTCGGCATCACGCTGCTGATCGACGACTTCGGTTCCGGTTACTCGTCGCTGTCGCAACTGCAGCGGCTCGACATGGACGTGCTGAAGGTCGACCGCACCTTCACCTCTGAACTCGACGTCGGCCGCGACGGCGACGCGTTCTTCATGGCGATCGTCTCGATGGCGCACGTGCTCGACATGCGCGTGGTGGCCGAAGGCGTCGAGACGATCGAGCAGCTGCGGATCCTGCAGCAGCTCTCCTGCGACGAGGTGCAGGGCTACTATGTCTCGCGCCCGGTGCCGGTTGCCGAGGTACCCGCGCTGCTGCACCGCCGCTTCCTGTTCCCGCAGCCGGCAACGCAGGAGCGCGCCGCCTGAGGAGCACGCCGTTTCCCCTTTCCATGCGCTTCCGCCTTCTCTTGCGCCAGGACGGGAAAGACGCCTGAGCGGCGCTGAAATCCCCACGCCACCCGCGGCACGCTTCGCCGCAAGCCTTTACAATTCCCCAATGCATACCGCGACACTCTCCCTGCCCGACCGCAAGGCGTTCCTGGGCGGCCTGACCATTGCCGTCATCGGCGCCATCCTGTTCTCCGCCAAGGCGATCGTCGCCAAGCTGATGTACCGCTACCAGGTCGACGCGGTCACCGTGCTGGCGTTCCGCATGATGTTCTCGTTTCCGCTGTTCGCGGCGGTGGCCGTCTGGCGCACCCGCATCGACGCGCCGCTGTCGGCGGCCGACCTCGGCCGCGTGACGATGCTCGGGCTGATCGGCTACTACCTGTCGAGCTTCCTCGATTTCCTCGGCCTGCAATACATCTCCGCCGGCCTCGAGCGGTTGATCCTGTTCCTGACGCCGTCCTTCGTGCTGCTGATCTCGGTGGTGTTCTACAAGAAAAAAATCACCTCGGTCGAGTGGATCGCGCTGCTGACGTCCTACCTGGGCACGGTGCTGGTGTTCCTGCACGACGTGCGCTTCGGCGGCGACCACGTCGGGCTGGGCAGCGCGCTGGTGCTGTGCAGCGCGGTGTCCTATGCGTTGTACCTGCTGTTTTCCGGCCAACTGGTCAAGCGCGTCGGTGCGATGCGGCTGGTCGCCTACGCGATGTGCATTTCCAGCGTTGCCTGCGTCGGTCAGTTCTTCCTGCTGCGGCCGGTATCGATGCTGGCGCAGCCGCAGGGCGTCTATGCGCTGTCGCTGGTCAACGCGCTGTTCTGCACCGTGCTGCCGGTGTTCATGACCATGATCGCGGTCGCCCGCATCGGCGCGCCGACCGCGTCGCAGGCCGGCATGGTCGGTCCGGTGTCGACGCTGTTCATGGGCGCGGTGCTGCTGGACGAGCCGGTCACCGGCATTCAGCTGGTCGGCACCACGCTGGTGCTGTCCGGCATCTGGATGCTGTCGAAGAAAAAGATATAAGGAGACGAGATGGATCTGGGCATACGAGGAAAGACCGCGCTGGTGTGCGGCGCGAGCAGGGGACTGGGACGCGGCTGCGCCGAGGCGCTGGTGGCCGAGGGCGTGGCGGTGACCATCGTCGCGCGCCGCGCCGACGCGCTCGACGAAGCCGCGCAGGCGATCCGCGACGCCGGCGGCAGCGTCACCGCGGTGGC
>JBQCGO010000227.1:0-3939 GCA_051955575.1 Burkholderiaceae bacterium | reverse complement strand
GTCATCCGGGTGGCGACGCGGGTCGCGGCGGGATCGAGATCGAAGCCCATCTCCACCGTGTCGACCCAGTAGGACGGCGGCGTGTAGGCGCTGCGGTAGATCGTTTGTGGAATGTCAATGCGCATGGGAGAAGCCCGCTGAAAATGAAGCGAAATGCGATTTTACCAACCAGGAATGAGGATGAAGGCCGCGGTTCTGCGCGCGCTGTTGATGCCGATCACCCTCCCGCTGCTTTTCGCCTGCACCCAAGAACGGCAGAACAAGATCAGCCGCAGCGTGCAGAACTGGACCGGCGTCAACGGCGTGCTGGAAATCTATGCCGGCGACAAGCTGGTGCGGCGTTTTCTGAAAATCGACAAGCTGACCACGGGCACCGGCACCGAGGACAACCTGCCGCGCTCGTACCGTTTCGGCTACGGCGTCCTCGACGAGAACCTGAACATGGTCGCCGACCCGGGCGAGAAGAAGGTCTATTTCGAAGTCAGCGACTACGGCAGCAACTACGTGTTTTTCGAGAATCCCCGCTGACGATGCACCGCGTCTTCCCTCCGCTTCACGAACGCTTCGCCGCATTCCTCCGGCTTGCCTGCGCCGCGCTCGCGGCGACGCTGCTGCTCGGCGGCTGCGCGACCACGGTGCGCAGCGACGTCACCGTGTTCCACGACTGGGCGGCGGCGCCGCAGGAGAAGACCTTCGCATTCGATCCGGCCTCCGCCCATCCGGACGATCCGACCTATGGCGCGATCGAGGACATGGTGCGCATCGCGCTGGGACAGCTGGGCTTCGACGGCGCGAAGCCGGCGACCGCGGCAATGCGGGTCAAGCTGCAGTACGGCATGACTGCGCGCGACATGACCGTGGTCGAGTCCGCGCCCGACCCGGCCCTTTACGGTTCGCCGTGGTACGGGCCGCCCTTCGGCCTCTACGGGCGTTACGGCTACTACGGTTTCGCGAGCCCGTTCTGGATGGATCAGTGGTCCTACGCGCCGCGCACCGAACGCTACACGCTGTACCAGCGGCGGCTGGAAGTGACGATCCTGCGCGCGGCCGACGGCAAGAAACTGTGGAACGGCATCGTGGTCAGCGAGGGCCGCAACGGCGACCTGCTGAAAGTCATGCCGTACATGGTGCGCAGCCTGTTCCGGGATTTCCCGGGGCCGAACGGCGCGTCGCGCCGGATCGACATGAAGATGGATTAGCGGCCGGCATCGGCCGGCGCATCAACGCTCGGGATGCGCGGCCTCCGTCGAGGCGCCTGCCTTTCCCGGCAATGGCGCTGCGGCAGCCGGGTGCCCGTGGCGCGCGATCCGGCTGACCCGGTACCGCTGCCGTCGGTCGCCCATCAGCGCGCGCAGTTCGGCGATGTCGTAGCCGGTGGCTTCCTGCATCCACAACAGCAGGGAGCCGGTGACCGGCAACCGTCCGTGCCGGATGCCGCGCAGGATCGGCCGCGCGATGTTCAACCTGGCTGACAGTGCTGCGTCATTGCGCAGCGCCAGCCGCTCGAGCACCGCATCGAGCAGGCGCCCCGGATCGTAGGCCGGAACTCCGTGCCGGACGCCGCCGGCCGCCGTATCGCCCGTCCGCTTCGTCGTCATCCGTCGTTTCCCGAATTGCCATATCGTTTGGATCGTGCGATCGGCCGCAGGTTGCGCGGCCGGGTTTGATGCAGAACACTCAGCGTCCGGTGCCTCCGCTGCGCTGACGCAGGTCATCCCGGCGACCGGAATCCTCGCAGCGAAGCAACCGCGGCAGGTTGCGCTTGTCCAACTCGCCGTCTGCGCAGTAATGACGACGACTGACGACAGCAGGGACGCGCCGTCGCGCCTCGATCACCTTCACGACCATGCAGCCCCGATACGATCCCGCCCTCCTGCTCGACGCGATCTACCGCAGCGCGACCGATTTCGCCATCACGACGTTCGACATGGACGGCAAGGTGACCAGCTGGAACAGTGGCGCCGAGCGGATCATCGGCTATGCCGCGGAGGAAATCCTCGGGCAGGATGCCGCGTGCATCTTCACTGAGGAAGACCGCCGGCAGCGCGCGCCGCAGACCGAGATGGAAGTCGCCCGCACGAACGGGCGTTCGGCCGATTACCGGTGGCACCTGCGCAAGGACGGTTCGTGCTTCTGGGCGGACGGCGTGATGACGCCGATTCAGGACGCCGCCGGCAAGCCGCTCGGCTATCTCAAGATCATGCGCGACGTCACCAGCCGCAAGACCGCCGAAGACAAGATCCACCAGCTGGCGAACTTCGACCGGCTGACCGGCCTGGCGAACCGGCTGGCGTTCGACGCCCGGCTCGCCGACGCCGTCGCGCTCGCGGTCAGGACCGGCGAACCGTTCGTGCTGCAATTGCTGGACCTCGACGGTTTCAAGCAGGTTAACGATGCGCTTGGCCATCATGGCGGCGACATGCTGCTGCAACAGGTCGCGCAGCGCTTGCGCGACGTGCTGGAGCCGGAGCACCTGGTCGCGCGTCTCGGCGGCGACGAATTCGCCTTCATGCAGACGCCGTCGCCGGCGCCGGAGCCGGCCGAGGAATTCGCCGGCCGGGTGCTGGCCGCGCTGACGCAGCCGTTCGTCATCGACGGACGCCGCGTGGCGATCAGCGGCAGCATCGGGCTGGCGGTCTGCCCGCAGGATGCCGACGAGCCGGACCTGCTGCTGCGCAAGGCGGATCTCGCGCTGTACCGCGCAAAGAGCGAAGGCCGCAACCGGCTGCATTTCTTCACCGAGCATCTCGACGCGGTCGCGCACCGGCGCAGCCGCCATCTTGCCGAACTACGCGAGGCGGTCGCGACGAAGGCGTTTTCCCCGCATTACCAGCCGATCGTCGATTGCGCCGACAGGCGGACGGTCGGCATGGAAGTGCTGTTGCGCTGCGAGAATCCCGCGCTGGCGCGACTGTCCACCGAGGAGCTGGTCCGCCTGGCGGTCGAATCGGGCGTGATGCCGGACATCAGCGCGTGGTTGATGCGCCAGGCATGTGCGCAGTTCGCCGCATGGCGGCGCGAGGGGATCGGGCCGCCCAGGATCAGCTTCAACCTGTGTTCGCTTGAACTCATCGACCCCGGAGTGGCGGCGAAGATCGACGGCATCCTGGCCGCGACGGGCGTCGCGCCGCACGAACTGGATCTGGAGATCACCGAGCGCCAGGCGCTGGAGATCGGCCAGCATGGCCTCGATACCCTGCACCGGCTGCGCAGCCGCGGCATCTCGCTGTCGCTGGACGACTTCGGCACCGGCTTCTCGGCGCTGAGCTACCTGACCACTCTGCCGGTCACGGCAATCAAGCTGGACCGCAGTTTCCTGGAAGGCCTGCCGGGGAAGACGCAGGGCAGCGTCGTGGTGACGTCGGTGATCACTCTGGCGCGGGCGCTGAAGCTCGACGTGATCGCCGAAGGCGTCGAATCGGCGTCGCAGGCGGATTTCCTGTGCGAGAACCGATGCAGCGCACTGCAGGGATTCCTGTTCAGCAAGCCGTTGCCGGCGGAAGAGATGACGGCATGGCTGAGGAAAAACCGGCCGCCCCGCTGATCCGGGGCCGCGCGGCGCCGCGCCGGCCGGACCCGTTGCGCGCGATGGCCGGTACAGCGATTCCATCCCGAACGTCAACGCAACGATCAGCGCCACCACGACCAGCAGCGCCAGCAGCAGCCGGCCGAATTTCGGCGTGCCGTCCGTGCCGAACGGCTGTTCGGGCGGATGGTGCATCGGGTTGTCGTCGGGCTCCTGGACCGGGTCGCGCATCGTCATCCCTTCAGGGCAGCAGGATGCTGGAGCCGGTGGTCTTGCGCGCTTCCAGGTCGCGGTGCGCCTGCGCCGCGTCGCGCAGCGGGTAGCGCTGGTTGACGTCGATCTTCACCTTGCCGGACGCGACCATCTCGATCAGGTCGCCGGCGGTGCGCTCCAGGTCTTCGCGTTTCGCGATG
>JBQCGO010000226.1:0-3941 GCA_051955575.1 Burkholderiaceae bacterium | reverse complement strand
CTCGGCGCGCGCCGGGTCGCCGCGGTGCCGGCGCAGTTGTGCCTGCCGCTGCATGCCGAGGCGGTCGCCGCCGCGGTCACCGAGCGCGGCCTCGATCTCGACCTGACGGTGCGCCTGTCGGCGCAGGCCGGCTTCGGCCTGCCGGTGGTGCCGGAGCGGCGCGACACGGCCGCGCTGGAAACCGTGCAGACGCTGCGCGCGATGACCGGCGACGCGACCGTTGCGCTGCAGGTGCCGCCGGCCGCGCTGGCCGAGTTCGAGGCGGTCGGCGACGAGCGCATCGCGCTGATGCCGGACAACTGGTCGCACTGGATCGCCGGCGCCGCCGCCGCGCAGATCAACATGGTGCCCGGCCTCGGCGCCGGCGCTGCGCCCGGCTTCCGCTGGCGCCCGTGGCGCTGGCCGCTGATCCTGGCCGGCCTGCTGCTGCTGGTGAACGCGGTCGGCCTGAACGTCGAATGGCTGCGCCTGCGCAACGAGGCCGACGCGCTGCGCGCGGCGATGACACGCACCTACCGCACCGCCTATCCGAAGGACACGCTGATAGTCGATCCGCTGGCGCAGATGCGGCAGAAGATCGCCGCCGCGCGGCACGCTGCCGGCCAGCCGGCGCCGGGCGACTTCGCGCCGCTGCTGGCCGGTTTCGGCGATGCCTGGCGATCGCTGCCGACGCCGCCTGCGGTGGCCGGCGTCGAATACCGCGACAAGGCCCTGACGGTGCGGCTCAAGGGTTCGGGCGAAGCCGCTTTCCAGCCGATGAAGACCGCGCTGGCCGCGCGCGGCCTGTCGCTCGACCAGAGCGCCGCCGACAACTGGCAGATCCGGAGCGCCAAATGAACGCCATCGTCCGCATGCGGCAGCAGACCGCCGATTACCTGCACCAGCGCACGCCGCGCGAGCGCGCGATGATCGGCGTGGCCGCCGTCGCGGTGCTGCTCGCGCTGATCTGGTTCGTGCTGCTGGCGCCGGCGCTCGACGGCCGCGCCCGGCTCGAACGCGCGCTGCCGTCGCTGCGGCAGCAGGCCGCCGAACTGCAGGCGATGTCGGCGGAAGCCAAGACGCTGGGCGCGGCCGATCCGCGCACCGTCGCGCCGATGTCGAGGCAGACGGTCGAGGCGGCGCTGGCGCGCAAGGGCATCAAGGCGCAGAACGTGGCGATGATCGGCGATTTCGCGAAGGTGCAGCTGCAGGGCGTGTCGTTCCCGGCGCTGCTCGACTGGCTCGACGAGGCGCGCCGGACCGCGCGCATGTCGGTGACGGAGGCGAACGTCACCGCGCAGTCGCAGGCGGGCACGGTCGACGCGACGCTGACGCTGGCGCAGCAGAAAGGCGAATAGGCGTGGTTCATCATGGGATGCATCGGACAGCGGGCGGCAGGCATGCAAGGGGAGGCGGACCATGCGACGCACCGTGATATGGTTGCTCGCCGGCGCGCTGGCGGCCGGGCTGACGGTGCTCGCGTTCCTGCCGGCTGCGTGGCTCGCGCCGCTGGTCGAGTCGCGCACGCAGGGCCGCCTCACGCTCGGCGATCCGCAGGGCACGCTGTGGGACGGCTCGGCCTTCCTCGGCGGTGCGGCGGCCGGCGACGCGCCGGTGGCGCCGCTGCTGCCGGGGCGCTTCCACTGGCGCATCTCGCCGGCGATCCTGTTCGGCCGGGTCCACGCCGCGCTGGAAAATCCGGCCGCGCTGTCGCAGCCGGTCGCGGTCGACGGCAGCTGGTGGCGCTGGCAGGTCGGCCCCTCGTCTGTGACGCTGCCGGCCGAACGGCTCGCGGGACTCGGCGCGCCGTTCAACACGATCCAGCCGACCGGCCGGATGCGGCTGTCGTGGAACACGCTGTCGTTCGTGCGCGAAGGCCGGCGCGTCGACGCGATCGGCGCGCTCGCGGTCGAGCTGACCGACATCGCGTCACGGCTGTCGCCGGTGCGCCCGCTGGGCGCCTACACGCTCGCGGTCGATCTGCGCGGACAGGAAGCGGACATCGCGCTGCGCACCGAGCGCGGCCCGATGCTGCTTGCCGGGCACGGCACGCTGCGCAACGGGCATCTGCAGTTCTCCGGCACGGCGCAGGCCGCGGCCGGACAGGAAGAGAGGCTGGCGAATTTCCTCAATTTGCTGGGACAGCGCCGCACGGAAGGCGATAAAACCGTTATTGGACTCGAATTCAGATCATGAAAACATCCTTCAAAGCTTTCCCGGGTTCCCGGACGTCTTCCTCCCGCGGCCTGCGTTTCGGCGCCGCTGCCGCGGCGCTGCTGTGCGCCTTCGCCGCGCTGCCGCCGGCACTCGCCGCCGATCAAGGCGCCACCCGGGCCGGCAACGGCGAAGCGATGCTGAATTTCGTCGGCGCCGACATCGACTCGGTGGTGCGCGCGGTGGGGCACTACACCAACATCACCTTCGTCATCGATCCGCGCGTCAAGGGCACGATCAACCTGGTGTCGGAAAAGCCGGTCAGCAAGGCGCAGGCGTTCCAGATGCTCAGTTCGGCGCTGCGCCTGCAGGGCTATTCGGTGGTCCTGAACGGAGATTACGCGAAGGTCGTGCCGGAAGCCGACGCCAAGCTGCAGGCCACGCCGGTGCAGGCCGGCAAGGTCCACGGCGACCAGATCGTCACCCAGATCTTCCGGCTGAATTACGAGTCGGCGCAGAGCATGGTCGCGGTGCTGCGGCCGCTGATCTCGCCGAACAACACGATCAACGCCGAGCCGGGCAGCAACACGCTGGTCATCACCGACTACGCGGACAACATGAAGCGGCTCGGCCGCATCATCAACGCGCTCGACAGTCCGTCGACCGCCGATCTCGACGTGATCCCGATCCGCTACGCGGTCGCGAGCGACATCGCGGTGATGGTCAACCGCCTGCTGGAAGGCGGCGGCCCCACGCAGAATGCCGCCGCCGCGGCGGCCGCGGCCGACCGCACCATGCTGCTCGCCGATCCGCGCACCAACTCGGTCATCGTGCGGGCGCAGTCGGCGGCGCGCGCCAACCTGGCCAAGTCGCTGATCGCCAAGCTCGACCAGCCGACCGCGCTGCCCGGCAACATCCACATCGTCTACCTGCGCAACGCCGACGCGGTCAAGCTGGCGCAGACGCTGCGCTCGGTGGTGACCGCGGACACCGCCTCGCTGTCGCAGTCGGGATCGTCCTCGTCCAACTCCTTCAGCCAGAACGGTGGCGGCGGCAGCGCGTTCGGCAATTCGACCAACGGCTCGTCGTCCTCGATGTCCTCGAACTCGTCGTCGGCCGGCCTGCTCGGCGGCGGTTCGTCGGGACTGGGATCGAGCAACGCGAACGGTCCGTCTTCGTCGTCCTCGCTGTCGGCCGCCGGCGGTGCCGGCGGCTTCATCCAGGCCGATCCGTCGACCAACACGCTGATCATCACCGCCAGCGAGCCGGTCTACCGCAACCTGCGCACGGTGATCGACCAGCTCGACGTGCGGCGCGCGCAGGTCTACGTCGAATCGCTGATCGTCGAAGTCACCTCCGACACCGCGGCCGAGCTCGGCATCCAGTGGCTCGGCCTGTCCGGCAACAGCAACAGCGCGGTGCGGATCGGCGCCGGCACCAGCTTTTCCACCGGCGGCGACAACCTGTTCCAGCAGGCGGTCAACATCAAGACCAACGGCATCCCGGCCGCGCCCGGCAACGGCCTGACGCTCGGCGTGTTCCGCCAGCTCGCCAACGGCCAGCTCGGCCTCGGCGCGCTGGCCCGCGCGCTGGAAAGCAACGCCAACGCCAACATCCTGTCGGTGCCTAACTTGGTGACGTTGTACAACGAGGAAGCCAAGATCATCGTCGGCCAGAACGTGCTTTTCATCACGGGTAAGTACACCACCGCGGCGTCCGGCGGCGCGGCCGGCGTGAACCCGTTCCAGACCATCGAGCGGCAGGACATCGGCATCGCGCTGCGCGTGCGGCCGCAGATCACCGAGGGC
>JBQCGO010000225.1:0-2545 GCA_051955575.1 Burkholderiaceae bacterium | reverse complement strand
TATGTTCGTAGGTGCGCTGCAGGAACAGGTAGAGCAGGATGAAGAAGCGCTTGGCCACGTCCTTCTTCTGCTGGTCCATCGAACCGGACACGTCCATGATGCAGAACATCACCGCCTGCGTGGTCGGCTTCGGCGTGCGCACCCGGTTGCTGTAGCGCAAATCGATCGGATCGAGAAACGGGATCGCCGCCAGCCTGGTGCGCAGCTGGCGGATCTCGCGCGCCAGCATCCGCAGCCGCTCGTCGCCGCTGTGAGGGTCGCCGACGAGTTCGCCGATGTCGCCGACCTCGCCCGCGTCGCCGCTCTCCCGCAGCAGCGCGTCGTACTGCGCCTCGAATTCCGCCAGCTTGCGCCGCGCGCTGCCGCCGATCGCGATGCGCCGGCCGAGGGCCCCGCGCAGCGAGCGCAGCACGTGGATGTTGGACGGCGTGCCGGAGATGGTGTAGCCGGCGCGGTGGGTCTTGAATTCCGGGATGGACGCCAGCCGGGTCTTGACCAGGTTCGGCAGCGCCAGGTCTTCGAAGAACACCTGCATGAATTCGTCGCGGCTGATCTCGAACACGAAGTCGTCTTCCGACGGGTCTTCGCTGTTGCCGGCGCGGCCGCCTCCCCCGCCGCTGCCGGCGCCGCCGCGCGGCCGCGGCACCCGGTCGCCCTGCTGGAATTCCTCGTTGCCGGGCCGCACCACTTCCCAGACGCCGCCGGGCGCGTGGCCGAAGCTCGGTTCGTTCAGGTCGCGCGACGGGATCGAGATCTTTTCGCCGCTGCCCATGTCGGTGATCGAGCGGTCGTTGATCGCGCGCGCCACCGCCTGCTTGATCTGCTGCTTGTATCGCCGCAGGAAGCGGTCGCGATTGACGGCCGACTTGTTCCCGCCCTGCAGGCGCCTGTCGATAAGATATGCCATCGGTTCTCCTGCCGCCGCGCGGCCCTGCGGCCGTCGCGGTCGGCCTGTCACATGCCTTCTTCCGGCGCTGCGGGTCAGGGAATCAGGACGACTTCCTGACGCGCAGGTACCACTCGCAGAGCAGCCGCACCTGCTTCGCCGTATAGCCCTTCTGCACCATCCGGTCGACGAACTCCTGATGCTTGGTCGCGTCCTGCACGTTCGCTTTGGCGTTGAACGAAATCACGGGCAGCAGTTCCTCGGTATTCGAGAACATCTTCTTCTCGATCACGGTGCGCAGCTTTTCGTAACTGGTCCAGAGCGGATTCTTGCCGCCGTTCTGGGCGCGCGCCCGCAGCACGAAGTTGACGATCTCGTTGCGGAAGTCCTTCGGGTTCGAGATGCCGGCCGGCTTCTCGATCTTTTCCAGCTCCGCGTTCAGCGCCATCCGGTCGAAGCTCTCGCCGGTGTCCGGGTCCCGGTATTCCTGGTCCTGGATCCAGTAGTCGGCGAAGGTCACGTAGCGGTCGAAGATGTTCTGGCCGTATTCCGAATAGCTTTCCAGGTACGCGGTCTGGATTTCCTTGCCGATGAAGCCGACGTAGCGCTGCGCCAGGAATTCCTTGATGTAGGTGATGTACTTCTGCTCCATCTCCGGCGGGAATTCCTCGCGCTGGATCTGCTGCTCCAGCACGTACAGCAGGTGCACCGGGTTGGCCGCGACCTCGGTGTTGTCGAAGTTGAAGACCCGCGACAGGATCTTGTACGCGAAGCGCGTCGACAGGCCGTTCATGCCTTCGTCCACGCCGGCGTAGTCGCGGTACTCGTGCAGCGACTTGGCCTTCGGGTCGGTGTCCTTCAGGTTCTCGCCGTCGTACACCTGCATCTTGCTGTACAGGCTCGAGTTCTCCGGCTCCTTCAGCCGCGACAGCACCGCGAACTGCGCCATCATCTTCAGCGTGCCGGGCGCGCAAGGCGCGTCGCCGAGCGAGGAGTTGCGGATCAGCTTTTCGTAGATCTTGACCTCGTCCGACACCCGCAGGCAGTACGGCACCTTGACGATGTAGATGCGGTCGAGGAAGGCTTCGTTGTTCTTGTTGTTGCGAAACGCCTTCCACTCCGACTCGTTCGAGTGGGCGAGCACGATGCCGTCGAACGGGATCGCGCCGAAGCCCTCGGTACCCTTGAAGTTGCCTTCCTGGGTCGCGGTCAGCAGCGGATGCAGCACCTTGATCGGCGCCTTGAACATCTCGACGAATTCCATCAGGCCCTGGTTGGCCAGGCACAGGCCGCCGGAATAGCTGTAGGCGTCCGGGTCGTCCTGCGAATGGTCTTCGAGCTTGCGGATGTCGACCTTGCCGACCAGCGAGGAAATGTCCTGATTGTTCTCGTCGCCCGGCTCGGTCTTGGTGATCGCGATCTGCTTCAGGATCGACGGGTAGCGGCGCACCACGCGGAAGCGGTTGATGTCGCCGTTGAACTCGTGCAGCCGCTTGACGGCCCACGGGCTCGGGATGGTGCGCAGGTAGCGGCGCGGGATGCCGTAGTCCTCTTCCAGGATCGCGCCGTCCTCTTCCTCGGAGAACAGGCCGAGCGGCGACTCGTTCACCGGCGATCCCTTGATCGCGTAGAACGGCACGTGCTCCATCAGCTGCTTGA
>JBQCGO010000224.1:0-3194 GCA_051955575.1 Burkholderiaceae bacterium | reverse complement strand
TCCGGTCCTTGTAGCCGGCCAGGATCACCACCAGGTCGTCGCGGTTGTTCTCCATCACCTGCAGCAGGATCTCGATCGCTTCCTGGCCGTAGTCGCGCTCGTTCTCGGGGCGGTACAGGTAGTACGCCTCGTCGATGAACAGCACGCCGCCCATCGCCTTCTTCAGCACTTCCTTGGTCTTCGGCGCGGTGTGGCCGATGTACTGGCCGACCAGGTCGTCGCGGGTGACGGCGACCAGGTGGCCCTTGCGCACGTAGCCGAGCCGGTGAAGGATTTCGGCCATGCGCATCGCCACCGTGGTCTTGCCGGTGCCGGGATTGCCGGTGAAGCACATGTGCAGGCTGGGCGCGGCGGTGGCGAAGCCGCGTTCGCGGCGCAGCTTGTCCACCAGCAGCAGCGCGGCGACGTCGCGGATGCGCGACTTCACCGGCGCCAGCCCGACCAGCTCGCGGTCGAGCTGGGTCAGCAGTTCCCGGATGCCGGAAGACGCCAGCGCGTCGGCCAGCGTGCCGGCGGGCGCCGGGGACGGGCCCGGCGCGGCATGCACGGTGTGCTTGGCGGCGGGAAGATCGAGGGTTTCCATGTCGGGGTTCCCTCCTTATTGATACCGCATGCCTTCCGGCTGAGCCTGTGCCGCATAGCTCTCGATGGTGTAGCGCATCGACCGGCCGCTGGACTCTTCCCGCATGATGCGAAAGCCAGGCTCGTCCTTCGGACGATTGACGATGAACGACAGCACGACGGATTCGACGGTATGGGTCGAATCGAACGCGGTGACGCGGATGTAGTGGTTCGGGAAGGTCTTTCGGCACTGCTGGATTTCCATCAGGATGCCGGCCGCGTCGCGCAGGTCGAACATCGGGTTGCCGAACATTTCCCAGAAGGTGTTGCGCGGATGCGGATCGTCGGTGTACTCGATGCCGACTGCCCAGTCGTTCTTCAGGCAGTACTCGAGCTGCTTGGTGATCTGCTCGTCGGTCAGGTCCGGCAGGAAGGAAAAGGTGCCTTGCGTGATGCGCATGATGTCCTCGTCGATGATGTGGTGGATGGCGTTTCGCGCCGCCGGGACCGCGATGCGGCGCCCGGCGATGCGTCATTGCATGCGGCCGCTCAGACCGACGCGGACGGCGTCGGCACGTAATCGGAAGTGTCGGTCGGCGTGTAGTTGAACGTGATCTCGCCCCAGGTATCGAGCGCGGACTGCAGCGGCGAGCACCATTTCGCGGCGGCGCGCAGGATGTCGAGACCCTCGTTCTTGATGTCGCGGCCCTCGTTGCGCGCCTGCACCATCGCTTCCAGCGCAACCCGGTTCGCGGTGGCGCCGGCCTGGATCCCTTGCGGATGGCCGATGGTGCCGCCGCCGAACTGCAGCACCACGTCGTCGCCGAACAGGTCGATCAGCTGGTGCATCTGGCCCGCGTGGATGCCGCCCGACGCGACCGGCATCACCTTGCGCAGCGCCGCCCAGTCCTGGTCGAAGTAGACGCCGCGCGGCAGGTCGATCTCGTTCTTCGACTGGCGGCAGACGTTGTAGTAGCCCTGGACCGTCATCGGGTCGCCCTCGAGCTTGCCGACCGCGGTGCCGGCATGGATGTGGTCCACGCCCGCCATCCGCATCCACTTTGCAATCACGCGGAACGACACGCCGTGGGTCTTCTGCCGCGTGTACGTGCCGTGGCCGGCGCGATGCAGGTGCAGGATCATGTCGTTCTGGCGCGCCCAGTGCGACATCGACTGGATCGCGGTGTAGCCGACCACCAGGTCGATCATGATGATCACCGAGCCCAGCTCCTTCGCGAAATCGGCGCGCCGGTACATCTCTTCCATCGTGCCGGCGGTGACGTTTAGGTAGCTGCCCTTGACCTCGCCGGTGGCGGCGGACGCCTTGTTGACCGCGTCCATCACGAACAGGAAGCGGTCGCGCCAGTGCATGAACGGCTGCGAGTTGATGTTCTCGTCGTCCTTCATGAAGTCGAGGCCGCCCTTCAGGCCCTCGTACACCACGCGGCCGTAGTTGCGGCCGGAAAGGCCGAGCTTGGGTTTGGTGGTCGCGCCCAGCAGCGGGCGGCCGAACTTGTCGAGCCGCTCGCGCTCGACGATGATGCCGGTCGGCGGCCCGCGGAAGGTTTTCAGGTAGGACACCGGGAAACGCATGTCTTCCAGCCGCAGCGCCTTCAGCGGCTTGAAGCCGAACACGTTGCCGATGACGGACGCGGCCACGTTCGTGATCGAGCCTTCCTCGAACAGCGAAATGTCGTAGGCGATGTAGGCGAAGTACTGCTCCGGATTGTTCGGCACCGGGTCGACCCGGTAGGCCTTGGCGCGGTACATGTCGCAGGCGGTCAGGCGGTCTGTCCAGACCACGGTCCAGGTCGCGGTCGACGATTCGCCGGCCACCGCGGCGGCGGCCTCGATCGCCGGCACGCCCGGCTGCGGCGTGATCCTGAACAGCGCCAGCACGTCGGTTTCCTTCGGTTCGTAGTCCGGGTCCCAGTAACCCATCTGCGCGTACTTCAGCACGCCCGCCGCGTAGCGCTTCTTCTGGTCGGTGATCTGCACCAAGTCGTTTGCACCCATTTGCCGTCTCCTGAATGTGGCTTGCGCCGGGGTAGAAGTTGAAGAAAGGATTGCGGATTTCGCCGCGCCGATCCAATCAGTTTTGGCAAGAAATCAATCAGCGTTTACTGATGCGATTCCTGCCGGAAAACATTTCATTAAATTGATTGCTTGTTTGGCATCGGGATTTCACTGTACGCTGCGACTTGAATCACATCCAATCAGGAATTCGCCGTCGATCATCAGGAAGGACTGATAACCATGCGCCGCTACACCCTGAGGCAGCTCGATACCTTTCTCGAAGTCGCGCGCACCGGCTCGGTCTCGCGCACTGCCGAACTGCTGCACGTGACGCAGCCGGCGGTGTCGATGCAGCTGCGCCAGCTGGAGGAAGCGCTCGGGCTGGCGCTGGTGGAAACCGTCGGGCGGCGGCTGCGGCTGACGGCGGCGGGGCGCGACGTCGAGCAGTCGGCCGCCGCCGCGGTCGCGCGCCTGAAGGAACTGGACGACATCGTGGCCGAGCACCGCGGCCTGAAGAAGGGGCGCGTCGACCTCGCGGTGGTCAGCACCGCGAAGTACTTCATGCCGATGCTGCTGGTGCGGTTCCGGCGCAAGTTCCCGGACGTGGAAATCTCGCT
>JBQCGO010000223.1:0-3410 GCA_051955575.1 Burkholderiaceae bacterium | reverse complement strand
GATGCGAACAATCGCGCCGATTGGCCCAACCGGCGGGTTGTCACCCGCCCCTACGAAAGTGACCTGACAGGTTGGGCCGAGCGAACTCCATCCGCGACGCCCACTACTCTTGACCGACAGGTTGGGCGTCCGCCGATCAAGCTGGTGTCAGCCCAACCTACAGGTGTGGATATCGATGGGTAGGCGGGCGTCGTGCGCCGCCAGTCAGGCGGCGTCGCCCTCGCCCGCTGCGCGCTGTTGCTGCAGGTTTCCGCGGTAGATCAGGTACGGTTCGGCCTGGCCGTTGATCACCGCCTCATCGACCACGACCTTGCTGACGTGCTCCAGCGACGGCAGCTCGTACATGGTGTCGAGCAATACACTTTCCAGGATCGTGCGCAGGCCGCGCGCACCGGTCTTGCGCTTGATCGCCCGCTTGGCGATCGCGTTGAGCGCATCCGGCCGGAATTCGATTTCGACGCTTTCCATGTCGAACATCTTCTTGAACTGCTTGGTGATCGCGTTCTTGGGCTCGGTGAGGATCTTTACCAGGGCGTCTTCGTCCAGTTCGTCCAGCGTCGCCACCACCGGCAGGCGCCCGACGAATTCCGGGATCAGGCCGTACTTCACCAGGTCCTCCGGTTCGACGTTCGCCAAAAGCGTGCCGACGTTCTGCTTGCGTTCCTTGCTGCGGATCTCGGCCGAGAAGCCGATGCCGGTGGTTTCCGAGCGCTGCTGGATCACCTTGTCGAGACCTGAGAACGCACCGCCGCAGATGAACAGGATGTTGCGGGTGTCGACCTGCAGGAATTCCTGCTGCGGATGCTTGCGCCCACCCTGCGGCGGCACCGAGGCGATGGTGCCTTCGATGAGTTTCAGCAGCGCCTGCTGCACGCCCTCGCCCGACACGTCGCGGGTGATCGACGGGTTTTCGCTCTTGCGTGAAATCTTGTCGATCTCGTCGATGTAGACGATGCCGGTCTGCGCCTTTTCGACGTCGTAGTCGCACTTCTGCAGCAGCTTCTGGATGATGTTCTCGACATCCTCGCCGACATAACCCGCTTCGGTGAGCGTGGTCGCATCGGCGATGGTGAACGGCACGTTCAAGAGGCGCGCCAGCGTCTCCGCCAGCAGCGTCTTGCCGCAGCCGGTCGGCCCGATCAGCAGGATGTTCGACTTCGCGAGTTCGATGTCGTCCTTCTTGGCGCGCGATTCCATCCGCTTGTAGTGGTTGTACACCGCGACGGCCAGCGCCTTCTTGGCGCGGGTCTGCCCGATCACGTATTGATCGAGCGTGTCCATGATCTCGCGCGGCTTGGGCAACTGGGTGCGGCCGGACGCGGCCTTCTCCTCCAGCTCCTCGCGGATGATGTCGTTGCAGAGCTCGACGCATTCATCGCAAATGAACACACTGGGGCCCGCGATCAGCTTGCGGACCTCATGCTGGCTCTTGCCGCAGAACGAGCAATACAGGATCTTGCCGCCTTCGTTGCCGCGGCTGGGCCGGTCCTCGCTCATCTCGTGCTCCGTCGATCAGTCTTGCGATGCGTCATGGCAAATACCCGGATTCCGGCTGCAGCATATCACAGCCGGACGCTCGGCCCAGCCCTGCGGCGCGTTCAGAAACACGCTGGAATCAGTGGAAAATCGCGAAGTTGCGACCGATGTCTCAGGCCGACTTCACCGACTCGTCGGGGCGGCGCTCGAACATCGCGTCGATCAGGCCGTAGTCCTTCGCCTCGGTGGCGCTCATGTAGCGGTCGCGCTCCATGTCGCGGGCGATCTCCTCGACGGTCTTGCCGGTGTGCTGGGCATAGATTTCGTTGAGGCGTCCGCGCAGGTACAGGATCTCGCGGGCGTGGATTTCGATGTCGGTAGCCTGGCCCTGGGCGCCGCCGGAGGGCTGGTGGATCATGACCCGCGAGTTCGGCAGCGCGTAGCGCTTGCCCTTGGTGCCGGCCATCAACAACAGCGAGGCGGCGCTGGATGCCTGCCCCACGCACATCGTGCTGACGTCCGGCTTGATGAACTGCATGGTGTCGTAGATGGCGAGGCCCGAAGACACCACGCCGCCCGGACTGTTGATGTAGAACTGGATGTCCTTCTCGGGGTTTTCCGATTCCAGGAACAGCATCTGCGCCACGACCAGATTCGCGACGTTGTCATCGATCGGGCCGACCAGGAAGATGATGCGCTCCTTCAGCAGCCGCGAGTAGATGTCGAACGAACGCTCGCCGCGCGCGGTCTGCTCGACCACGATCGGGACCAGATTCAACGCCTTGGTCTGCTGGGATTGCTGCTGCATGGACTTCTCCGGTTGACGGATGTTGTCAGCCCGCGCTGTTCTGCGGATGCATCACCTCGTCGAAGCTCAAGGAAACCTCGGTGGTGTCCGCATTCTCGGCCACCCATTCGGAAACCTGGTCCTCGAGGACGGCGGTGCGAACGTTGTCCATCATCTGGGGGTTGCCGCGGTACAGTTCAATGACCTGCTCGGGTTCTTCATAGGTCGACGCGATCTTGGCGATCCGCTCGGTCACCTTGCGATTGTCCACCCGCAGGTTGTTGCTCTGGGCAATCTGGCGAAGCAGCAGCCCGGCGATCACGCGCTGGTGGGCGATCGGCTGCGCAGCCTCCAGCGCGGCGGGCGGCAGCGACTGCTCGCCGGAAAGGTTCGGCATGGCCGCGCGCACCAGCGATTCGGCCTCGGCGTTTTCCAGCACCTTCGGCACGTCCACGTCGGCATAGGTGGCCGCCAGCTTCGCGCCCACTTCGTTGCGCAGGCGCGCACGCAGGGCATTGTCGAGTTCGCGTTCCAGGTTGGCACGGACCTCGGTGCGGAAGGTCTCGACCGTACCGTCGGCGATTCCGAAATTGCGGATGAACGCTTCGTCCACGGCGGGGGTTTTCGGCTCCTGCACCTCGCCGACCTTCAGCTCGACCCGGGCCTTCCGGGCCGCGAGCTGCGGAATCGGGAAAGTCGGCGAGAATTCGGCCTCGAACGACAACTCCTCGCCCGCCTTGTGACCTCGCAAGGCCCCGTCGAACGCCGCCAGCGCAGTGTTGCCACCCAGCACCGTGGCGGCACGCTCGCGGCCCTCGGCCGGATGGCGGAAATCGTCGGCCTGCGCGGTGTAATCCACGATCACCATGTCGCCGTCGGCCGCGGCGCGATCCACCTTCTCGAACACCCGGCGCTGAATCTGCAGGGTCTCGATCATCCGGTCGACGTCGGCATCGCCCACTTCGGCCTTGGGACGATCGATCTTCAGGATCGCGACTTCGACCGTCGGCAATTCCGGCATCACCTCGAACGTCGCGGTGTAGGCGATTTCGCCGTCCTGCGGCTTGCCGTCGGTGTCGATGCTCGGATTGGCGACCGGCTGCAGATTCTGCTGCTGCACGGCCTCGCGGAAGGTACTGCCGATCAG
>JBQCGO010000222.1:0-3565 GCA_051955575.1 Burkholderiaceae bacterium | reverse complement strand
CCTGATCGCCAACGAAATCCGCCGCAACTCCGGCTGGATCACGTTCGCCCGCTTCATGGAACTGGTGCTGTACGCGCCCGACCTTGGCTACTACAGCGGCGGCGCCGCCAAGCTCGGCAAGGACGGCGATTTTACAACCGCGCCCGAGATGACGCCGCTGTTCGGCGCCACGCTGGCGCAGGTCGCGGCCGGCATCATGGGCCAGAGCTCGCCGCAGATCCTCGAATTCGGGGCCGGCACCGGCCGCCTCGCGCGCGACGTGCTGACCGAGCTGTCGGCGATGAAGGTGCCGGTGCACCGCTACCTGATCGTCGAGGTGTCGGGCGAACTGCGCGCGCGCCAGCAGCGGATGCTGCGCGGCTTTCCGCAGGTGCGCTGGCTGGACCAGTTTCCACCGGCGTTTTCCGGCGTGGTGCTCGGCAACGAAGTGCTCGACGCGATGCCGGTGCATCTCGTGGTCAAGACCGAGCAAGGCTGGCGCGAGCGCGGCATCGGCCTCGCCAATCGCGGTTTCGTGTTCCGCGACCGGCCGTGCGATCCGTCGCTGCTGACCGAAATCCCGGATGCCGACCGACTGCCGGTTGGCTACCTGACCGAAGTGCACCCGGTCGCCGCCGGCTTCATGCGTTCCCTGGGCGCGATGCTGTGCGCCGGCTTCCAGGAATCGGCACACGGCGGCGCGGCACTGCTGATCGACTACGGTTTCCCGGCACACGAGTATTACCTGCCGGACCGCGCGCAGGGCACGCTGATGTGCCACTACCGGCACCGCGCGCACGCCGATCCGTTCTTCCTGCCCGGCCTGCAGGACATCACCGCCCACGTCGATTTCAGTGCGATGGTGCGCGCCGCGATCGAGGGCGGCCTGGACCTGCTCGGCTATACCAGCCAGGCCGCGTTCCTGATGCATGCCGGCATCGGCGACCTGCTGTTGCGCACCTCGCCGTCGGACGCGGCGCGCTACCTGCCGCAGGCCAACGCGGTGCAGCGCCTCGTGTCGCCGGCCGAGATGGGCGAACTGTTCAAGGTGCTCGCGGTCGGCAAGAACGTGCGGCTGCCGGAGCGCTTCGCCGGCAACGACCGCAGCGGCCGGCTGTAGCCATGCCTTCCCGACCGATCCCGCCGGAAGAATGCCGATGATCCGCTGGCTGCTCACCATCTTCGTCGCCGTCATCGTGTTTTCCGGGCTGCTGCCGTGGCTGGAAAAACTCGGCGTCGGCCGGCTGCCGGGCGACCTGCGTTTCAGGCTGTTCGGCCGCGAAATCTTCCTGCCGTTCGCTTCCACCGTGCTGCTGTGCACCGCGATCTTCCTGATCGCGCGATTGTTGCGCTGACCGTTCCCCGGCGAAGCGCTCAACTCCAGCGCGGCCGTTCCTCCTCGTCGAACGCGGCGGCGTCGCGCGCGAACATGTCTTCCAGTTCGTCGCGCGCCTGCTTCGCCAGCGAGGTCATCTCCTGCTGGTTCCGGTAGTGCGGATACAGCATCTCCAGCGTGCGCAGGTTGTGGCGGCGGAACTTCAGCGCCGCCTTGCGCGCGCGGTAGGCGCCGTAGCCGAGCACCTGCAGCGTCTCTTCGCCCATCAGCAGCGCCGATTCGAAGGTTTCGCGCTGCAGGATCGTCACGCCGCGGTCCATCAGGTTGTAGTAGTGCGTGACGTTGCGCGCCCGCGCCAGAATCGTCAGCGCCGGAAATTCGGCGCGCACCGCGTCGACCAGATTCAGGCTGGCGTCGACGTCGTCCACTGCGACCACCAGCGCTTTGGCCCGCGCAAGACCGGCGGTGCGCAGCAGGTCGATCCGCGTGGCGTCGCCATAGAACACCTTGAAGCCGAAGCGGCGCAGCAGGTCGATCTGGTCCGGGTCGTGGTCCAGCACGGTCAGGCCGATCCGGTTCGCCCACAGCAGGCGGCCGACGATCTGCCCGAAGCGGCCGAAGCCGGCGATGACCACCGGGTTGTCCTGCTCGTCGATGCGGTCGTCGGGCCGGCGCGCGGCGCGCAGGTGCGGCGCGATCAGCCGGTCGTGCAGCAGGAGCAGCAGCGGCGTGGCCACCATGGACATGGCCACCGCCAGCACCAGCAGCGCGGCGGTTTCGGGCGAGAACACCCGCGCGGCTGCCGCCGCGCCGAACACCACGAACGCGAACTCGCCGCCCTGCGACAGCAGGATCGCGAAGAACGGCTGCTGGCCGCGGGGAATGTCGAACGCCCGCGCCAGCAGCGCGAGCACCACGATCTTCAGCACCAGGAATGCTGCGACCAGTTCCAGCACCCTGAGCGGCTGCGCGGCCAGCACGCCGAAATCCACCGACATGCCGACCGCGATGAAGAACAGCCCGAGCAGCAAGCCCTTGAACGGTTCGATGTCGCTTTCCAGCGCGTGCCGGTATTCCGAATCCGCCAGCAGCACGCCGGCCAGGAAGGTGCCGAGCGCCATCGACAGGCCGACCCATTGCATCAGCAGCGCGATGGCGATCACCAGCAGCAGCGCGAACGCGGTGAAGATTTCGCGCAGCCCGGTCCTGGCGATGCGCCGCAAGACCGGCCGCACCAGGAAGCGGCCGGCGACCACCAGCGCGGCCAGCACGCCGACGGTGCGGGCCGCGACCATGTGCCACGGCTGACCGTGGTCGACGGCTTGCGCAACGCCGAGCAGCGGCACGATCGCGATCATCGGGATCGCGGCGATGTCCTGGAACAGCAGGATCGAGAAGCCGGCGCGGCCGGCCGGCGTCGCCGTCAGGTTGCGTTCCTCCAGCGTGGCCATCGCGATCGCGGTCGACGACAGCGACAGCCCGAGCGCGGCGATCAGCGCGGTCTTCCAGCCGACGCCGAGCGCGATCGCGGCGATCGTCAGCACCGCCGTCACGCCGAGGACCTGCGCGCCGCCCCAGCCGAAGATCTGCCGGCGCATCGTCCACAGCCGAGATGGCTCCAGTTCCAGCCCGATCAGGAACAACAGCAGCACCACGCCGAACTCGGAGAAATGCAGGATGTCGCCGACCTGCGTGATCAGCCGCAATCCCCATGGACCGATCGCCATGCCGGCGATCAGGTAGCCGAGCACCGCGCCCAGGCCGAGGCGCGACGCGACCGGCACCGCGAGCACCGCGGCGGCGAGATAGACCAGCGCGTTCGACAGCAGCGAATGTTCCATCGTCACGCCTCCGCGCCGGTCCACGCCGGATAGCTTTCGAGCAGCATCCGGTAGCGCGCGACATGCGCCGTCACGGCGGCATCGTCGACATGGTGGGCGCCGTGCAGCACCAGCGGCGGCAGCCAGCGCATGCCGCACAGCCGGGCGGTCTGGATCAGCGGCGGCAGGAACGCATCGAACGGGAAGCCGTGCAAGCCGTCGTCGCGGTATGACGCCTGATCGCCGCCGGTGGTCGCCGCGATCCAGAAATCCTTGCCGCGCAGCGCGTCGCCTCCTGTGCCGTAGGCCCAGCCGTGCGTCAGCACCGCATCCATCCATTCCTTCAGCAGCGCCGGCACGCCGTACCACTGCACCGGGTGCTGGAACACGATCAGGTCCGCCTCGTCCGCCAGCGCCTGTTCGCGCTCGA
>JBQCGO010000221.1:0-12188 GCA_051955575.1 Burkholderiaceae bacterium | reverse complement strand
TGAAAAGCGGCGTGATCTCGGACACCATCGGCATGTTGCCGGCGATGAAGATCACCGAGCCGTATTCGCCGACCGCGCGGGCGAACGCCAGCGCGAAGCCGGTCAGCAGCGCCGGCAGGACGGTCGGGAACACCACCCGGGCGAAAGTCTGCAGCCGGTCGGCGCCGAGGCTCGCCGCGGCCTCTTCCAGTTCACGTTCCGCCTCTTCCAGCACCGGCTGTACGGTGCGCACCACGAACGGCAGGCCGATGAAGGTCAGCGCCACCAGCACGCCCAGCGGGGTGAACGCGACCTTGATCCCGAGCGGCTCCAGCCAGCGGCCGATCCAGCCGTTCGGCGAATAGAGCGCGGTCAGCGCAATTCCGGCGACCGCGGTCGGCAGCGCGAACGGCAGATCCACCAGCGCGTCGACGATCCGCTTGCCCGGAAAGCGGTAGCGCACCAGCACCCATGCGACGATGCCGCCGAACACCGCGTTCAGCGCCGCACCCAGCAGCGATGCGCCGAAACTCAACTGGTACGACGCCACGACGCGCGGCGAAGCGGCCGCTTCCCAGAATGTGCTCCAGCTCATCCCCGCGGTTTTCAGGAACACCGCCGACAAGGGAATCAGCACGATCAGCCCGAGGTACAGCAGGGTGAAGCCGAGCGACAGGCGAAATCCGGGAAGCACCCGGAACGCCTGCCGGCGCGGCGCCGGCAGGAACGATGCGGCTTGCATGTTTTCCTCTTTATTACGTTTTCAGCGGTCGATGCCGGATGGTTGCATTGGCCCGTTATAAACAGAACGAACTTTTTCGCATGCCGTTAGAAGGTTTCCAAATATGGCGCCCCTTCCCGGCCGGCTTCGGTTGGCGCGGGAATCAGCGGCCGCCCGGCTGATAGATCTGGTCGAAGCTGCCGCCGTCGTCGAAATGGGTCTTCTGCGCCTTGGTCCAGCCGCCGAACACGTCGTCGACCGTAAACAGGCTCACCTTCGGAAATTGGGTCGCGTATTTTTCGGCGATCTTTTGCGAGATCGGCCGGTAATGGTTCTTCGCCGCGATTTCCTGGCCCTCGTCGGTGTACAGGTATTGCAGGTAGGCCTCGGCGACCTTGCGGGTGCCGTGTCGGTCGACCACCTTGTCCACCACCGCGACCGGCGGCTGCGCGAGGATGCTGACCGATGGCGCGACGATCTCGAACTTGTCGGGCCCCAACTCCTTCGTCGCGAGGATCGCCTCGTTTTCCCAGGCCAGCAGCACGTCGCCGATGCCGCGCTCGACGAAGGTGGTGGTCGCGCCGCGCGCGCCGGAATCGAGCACCGGCACGTTCCGGTACAGCTTCTGCACGAAGGCTTTCGCGGTCGCGTCGCTGCCGCCCGGCTGTTTCAGCGCGTAGCCCCACGCGGCGAGGTAGTTCCAGCGCGCGCCGCCCGAGGTCTTCGGGTTCGGCGTGATCACCGAGACGCCCGGCTTGACGAGATCGTTCCAGTCGCGGATGTGCTTCGGGTTACCCTTGCGGACCAGGAACACGATGGTCGAGGTGTACGGCGCGCTGCCGTGCGGCAGCCGCTGCTGCCAGTCGCGCGCGATCAGCCCGCGCGTCGCGATGGCGTCGATGTCGTAGGCGAGCGCGAGCGTGACCACGTCGGCGTCGAGCCCGTCGATCACCGCGCGCGCCTGCTTGCCGGAACCGCCGTGCGACTGCCTGACCGTCACGCTTTCGCCGGTTTTGGCCTGCCAGTACTTCGAGAAGGCGGCGTCGAATTCCTGGTAGAGCTCGCGTGTCGGGTCGTACGAGACGTTGAGCAGGTTCGCGGCCGCGGCATGGGCGGAAGCGGCGATCGCCAGGGCGGCGGCGGCGACGCGGAACGGGGCGAACAGGGCGCGCAGGGACATCGGTTCTCTCCTATCGGAATGTCGAGTTGACGGAACCGACAGGCTAGAGAGCGTCGCGCGAAAACGGAACGAATCGTTTCGCGGTTGGATATGCGGAATGCGCATATGCCGGGCGTCGGCCCGGCAAGGAATGGATCAGGACGGCAGCGCGGCCAGCGCCAGCAGCAGCGATGGAATCATCACCAGTGCGCCGGTCTTGAAGAAGGTCCACGCGCCGATCTCGATGCCTTCCCGACGCAGCGCGGCCAGCCAGAGGATGGTCGCCAGCGAACCGGTCACCGAGAGGTTCGGGCCGAGGTCGATACCGACCAGCACCGCGCTGCGCACCGCCTCGGGTACCGCCGTGGCGTGCAGCACCGACGCGGCCATCAGTCCGGCCGGCAGGTTGTTGACGACGTTGGACACCAGCGCGACCGCGATGCCGGAAGCCCACGCAGCCGCCCCGCTGCCGTGCAGCGCGCGCAGCCAGCCGCCGATCGCGCTCGACGCGCCGACCTTCTCGAGTCCTGCGACGAGGACGAACAGGCCGGCCACCAGCGGCAACACGCTCCACGACACGCCGCGCAAGGTCGCGCCGAACAGTCGCGGGTTGCGGCGCGACGCCAGCAGCCAGGTTCCGGCGCCGGCGACGACGGTCGGCCAACCCAGGTCGCGGCCGGCGAACGACGCGGCCACCAGCACGACCGACATGACCGCGATGCCGGCCAGCGTGGTGCGCCCTTCCGGGGACAGCGGCGACGCCGGGACCGCGGTTTCGATCGCGCCCGACAGCGCTGGACGGTGCAGCCGGTACAGGACCGCGCAGGTGACACCGACGGCAATCAGCGACGGCAGGCCGAAGTGCAGCAGCCATTGGCCGAGCGCCGGCAGGTCGGCGCCGTAGATCACCAGGTTGGCGGGGTTCGAGATCGGCAGCACGAAGCTTGCCGCGTTGGCGACGAACGCGCAGACGAACAGGTAAGGCAGCGGATCGCGCGCGCGCGCCGCCTTCACCGCCGCGCACACCGCCGGCGTCAGCACCACCGCAGTGGCGTCGTTCGACAGGAACGTCGTCACGACGACGCCGACCGCGTAGACCAGGAAGAACAGGCGGTGCGGCGAGCCGCGGCTGTGCGCCACCGCGATCGCGGCGATGCGGTCGAACAGCCCGGCGATGCGCGCCAGTTCGGCGATCAGCATCATGCCGGCCAGGAACAGATAGACCTCGGTGCCCTTGCCGACCGCCGCCGCCGTTTCGTCCGGGCGCAGCACGCCGGTGACGCAGAGCACGGCCGCGCCGAGCAGCGCCCACACGGCTTCGGGAATGCGGAACGGCCGCGTCAGCACGCCGACCGTGGTGCAGGCGGCGGCGATCCAGACGATGGCGGGATACGAAGGAGACATGAACGCGCGAACGGGCTGATGCGGCATGGACAGGATGGTTGCCGCGGTCCGGTGCGGATCATACCGTCATGCCGGTGCGCGCGCCGACGGTTGCTGCCGGCCGCGCCAGGGCCGGAACACGCGATGCGTGAGGAGACGGGCCGACGCCGTGCCCGGGATGCGCTACAGGCCCGCGTCGCGCAACCGGCTCTCCAGCGCGTCGATGCGCCGCATCAGCGTCAGCGCCAGCGCGAGACCGTGGCGGTCGAGCTCGAAGTCGTCGCGCAGCCGGCGCGCGGTCCTGACGGTGACCACGCAATGCAGCCGGTAGCGGCCTCCCTCGACCGGGTCGAGAACGCCGCACTCGGCGAGATCGCGCAGCTCATCGAGCGACAGGCCGGACGCCTGCGCCAAGTCTTCCAGCGAGCACGTTCCCGCGTCGTTCAGCCAGACGGTGTGGGATACCTGCAAATCCATCAATGCGCTCCCTTCGGGAAATTCGGACGCGGATCGAACGACGCCGAATCCGCAAGTTCGGTCCACAGTTCGCGCTGGCGCGCGTCGGCGGCCGGCGGCACCTCGATGCGCACCACCGCGAACAGGTCGCCGGCCGGTCCGTTCGCGGCGGGCAGGCCGCGCCCGGTGAGCCGCATCCGGCGGCCGGCCGTGGTGCCGGCCTTGACGTTCAGTTCGACGACGCCGGCCGGCGTCGGCACCTTGACCGCCGCGCCGAGCACCGCTTCCCACGGCGCCAGCGGCAGATCGATGAACAGGTTGCGGCCCTCGACCCGGTACAGCGGATCGGGCTGCAGCGCCAGCGCGATGTACAGGTCGCCCGGCTTGCCGCCGTTGATGCCCGGGCCGCCCTTGCCGTTCAGCCGCAGCCGCTGGCCATCGGTCGCGCCCTTCGGGATCGATACGCGGAAGGTACGCGGCACCCGGTGCGGCACGCCCTGCTCATCGATCTCCGGCAGCTCCAGCCGGATGTCGATCTCGCCGGCGTCGTGCAACTGCTGCACCGTGACCGGCGCGGTCACTTCGTAGTCCTGGCCGGGAATCGGGAAGGATTGCGCACGGCCGCGGCCCATCCCACCCATGCCGCCCATGCCACCCATTCCCGCCCTGCCTCCCATCCCGCCCATGCCCTGCCCTCCTCGCGCATTGGCGAAGGCCGACAGGATGTCCGCGAGGTCGACGTCGTCGAAATTCGCTTCGCCGTCGCCGTAGCGCGCCTGCCATTCCGGCGGCGGCCGCATGTCCTCGCCAGGCCGGTGGCGGCCGAGACTGTCGTATTCGGCGCGTTTTTCCGGGTCCTTCAGCGTCGCATAGGCCTCGGCGATGTCCTTGAATTTCTCCTCGCCCTCGGGGTCCTTGGAGACGTCCGGATGGTACTTGTGGGCAAGCTTGCGGTAGGCCTGCTTGATGTCCTTCTCGCTGGCGTCGCGTTCGACGCCCAGAATTTCGTAGTAATCCTTGAATTTCATATCGTCGGGCCGGTGTTGGTCACCGTCCAGCATATGCCGTTCGCAGCCGGCGGCGCTTGCGGAACGTCAGTGATAGCCGAGGTCTTCCCTCACCTTTCCCCGGAACACCCAGTAAGACCAGCCGGTGTACATGAAGATCACCGGCAGGATGAACAGCGTGCCGATCAGCAGGAAAGCCTGGGTCTTGGGCGTGGCGGCGGCGTCCCACAGCGTGAGCTGGTGCGGCACGACATACGGAAACAGGCTGATGCCCAGCCCTAGATAGCACAGCGCGAACAGCACCATCGCGGCCAGGAACGGATGCGCGTCGCGCGCCGGCACGTCGCGCCGCAGCCAGCGCCAGAGCAGCCATGCGGTGCCGGCGGTGAGCAGCGGGATCGGCGCAAGGAAGGCGATGTTCGGCCACGAGAACCAGCGTTCGACCACGTTCCTGTCGATGAACGGCGTGACGATGCTGACCATCGCGATGAAGGCCAGTGTGCCGAGCAGCGACAGTCGCGCCATCCGCTTCGACCAGTCCTGCAGCGGGCCCTCGGTCTTGATCACCAGCCAGGTCGCGCCGAGCAGCAGGTAGCCGGCCATCAGTCCGAGCCCGGTCAGCAGGATGAACGGGTGGACCCAGTCCCACGGCGTGCCGCCGAACAGGCCGTTCTTCACGTTGAAGCCGACCACGAACTGGCCGAGCACCACGCCCTGGAAAAAGGTCGCGACTGCCGAGCCGCCGGCGAAGGCCGCGTTCCACCAGTAGCGGTAGGTCGAGGATTTCAGCCGGAACTCGAACGCGACGCCGCGGAAGATCAGGCCGAGCAGCATCAGCAGCACCGGAAAGTACAGCGCCGGAAAGATGATGACGAACGCGCCCGGAAACGCGGCCAAGAGGCCGGCGCCGCCCAGCACCAGCCAGGTCTCGTTGCCGTCCCAGATCGGCGCGACCGAACCCATTATGGTCGAGCGCGCGTCGTCGTTCGGAGCGAAGGGAAACAGCATGCCGACGCCGAGATCGAAGCCGTCCAGCAGCACGTACATGAAGACGCCGACGCCGATGATCACGGTCCAGACGGGTACCAGGTCAATTTGCATGGCCACGCTCCTCGATCGGGATTGCGGCGCCGGACAGCGGGCGCGCCGGACGCTCGGCGCTGCTGTCGGCCGGCTCGACCAGATTCACCGGGCCGGCCTTGACCAGCCGCCACAGGTAATAGCCGCCGGCGGTGTAGACGATCGCGTAGACCGCGATATAGGCCAGCAGCGAACTGACCACGTTGGCGCCGGTCAGGCTCGGCGTCAGGCTTTCGCTGGTGCGCACCAGCCCGTAGACGGTCCATGGCTGGCGGCCGACCTCGGTCACGATCCAGCCCGCGACGATGGCGATGAAGCCCGCCGGCATCATCGCGTTGGCCACGCGCAGGAACCAGCGCGACCTCTCGATCCGCCCCCGCCACAACTGCACCGTGCCCCAGGTCACGACGATCAGCATCAGGATGCCCAGGCCGACCATCGCGCGGAACGCGAAGAACACCGGCAGCACCGGCGGCCGGTCCTGCGGCGGCACCGCCTTCAGTCCCTGCACCACGCCGTTGATGTCGTGCGTCAGGTACAGACTGCCGATGGCCGGGATCGAGATTTCCGCACGGTTGGTCTCGGCCTTCTGGTCGGGGATCGCGAACAGCACCGCCGGCGCGCGAGCGCGGGTTTCCCACAAGCCTTCGAGCGCGGCAATCTTGGTCGGCTGGTGGTGCAGCGTGTTCACGCCGTGCGCGTCGCCGAGAAAGATCTGCAGCGGCACGACGATTATCAGGAACGGCAGCGCCATCACCATCATCCGCTTCGCTTCCGGGACGTTGCGCCGCTTGCGCAGCCAGTAGGCGGCCACGCCGAGCACCACCATCGCGGTGGTGATGTAGAAGGCGGTCACGGTATGGGCGAGCCGGAACGGAAAGGACGGATTGAAGATGACCTTGATCCAGTCCTCCGGCATGAACTTGCCGTCGACGATGGTGTACCCGGCCGGCGTCTGCATCCAGCTATTGAAGGCCAGGATCCAGAATGAGGAAAACAGGGTGCCGGCGGCGACCAGGATCGCCGCGCCGGTGTGCACCCACTGCGGCACCAGCTTGCGGCCGAACAGCAGCACGCCGAGAAAGCCCGCTTCCAGGAAGAACGCCATCAGGCTTTCGTAGGCGAGCAGCGGGCCGACCACGTTGGCGACCTTCTGCGAGAACAGCGCCCAGTTGGTGCCGAACTGGAACGGCATCACGATGCCCGACACCACGCCCATGCCGAACGACACCGCGAACATCTTCAGCCAGAACTGCGACAGCCGCAGATAGACCTCGTCGCGCTTGAAGAAGTACAGCGTCTCCAGCATCGCGATGTAGCTGGCGAGTCCGACCGTGAACGCCGGGAAGATGATGTGGAACACGATCACGAACGCGAACTGGACACGGGAAAGAATCAGCGGGTCGAGTTCCATGTCGGTTCCTGAAATGGCAGGACGAGAGGAGCAGGATGAGAAAAGCGGCGGCGCGGACGACGTTCCCGGTGCCCGTTGCGTCTTGCTCCAACAGTCTATGGAGCGAATGCCCGGGGAATAGTTTCCATTGCCACATTGCACTCGACGCGGTTGACGGCGCCGGGCCGGAAAGCGCTGGAGAGAGCGACGGAAGCGCGAAAGACTTGCGGGCTTACCTTCCGATGTGGGGCGGCGAAATGCCGGCGGCAAAGCCGTGTCGCTCGCGCATCCGTCAGGGCAAGCGCCGCCACGGAAAAACGGTGAGCCGCCACGCCGCGCTTACGTACCGGACGGCTGCCCTTCAGGCGCGGCTTTCGTCCGGCAGGACGCGCGCATCGGTCACCGGATACCCGGCATCCTCGACCGCTTCCCGGACATCGTCGAGCGAAGCCGTCGACGACACGAGCACCTCGTTGGCGGCGAGGTTCACCCGGACCGTAGCCGCGGCGTCGATTTCCTGCAGCGCGCTCGTCACTGCGTTCACGCAATGCTGGCAGCTCATTCCTTTCACCTGCAACTGGATCATGCTTGTTTCCTTTCGAGCGATGGGGCCGGCCGACGCGGCCGCCTTTCCGTGAGACGGTGGAATGGCGGCGGCGTTCGGAACGACACTGGCGCGCTCGCCAGGGAACGCGGAAGGCCGCGCGGAAACTCTGCCTTGAAGATGCCGGGAAACGCTCAGGACGGCTTCTCAAGCTGCTCGTAGACCGCGCCGGATACCCGCGCCAGTTCGCCCTTGTCGATCCCGGCCGACAGCGCGTAGCCGAACTTGCCGTCGATCCAGTAAAACACGTTGACCGGCCCTTCCTGCGCGAAACGGAAGCCGGTGTCGTGGTTCTGGGCCTGCTCGGTGGAGACGTACAGGGTCAGGCGCTCGCCGGCGACGTTGTGGTACATGAATTGCGCGACCGGTCCGCTGTTGCCCGGCAGCAGGCGGCCGCCGATCAGTTCGTACCCCAGCTTGCCGAGCTTCGGCGGACGGATCGGCGCGCCGATCCGCTTCGACAGCCAAGCGACCAGCTGGTCTTCCTGTTCCGCGCCGATCTCGACGGGGCGGCGCACGTCGGGGCTGTAGACCACGTGGGCGATGGCCGCCTGTCGTGCCAGCGGATCGATGTGCGCGCCCGCCTGCACGGCCGCACCTCCGAGGCTCGCGAGTTCGCTGCCCGATTGCGTTGTTCCGCGCAGCGTCCAGCCGGCTGCGCCGCCGGCAATCGCGATCGCGAAGCCGGCGGCCAGGCGTCGCAGATGCCGGGATGCGCGGGGGCGCACCGACAGCCTGCCGGGAACCGGCTCGTCGAGCACCGGATTGAACAGCGAACGCAGCGCCGCGTTCTGCGCCCGGTAGGCCGCCACGCGCGCCGCCTCGTCCGGGTGGTTCGCGAGATAGACGTCGATCTCGGCGCGCCGGGCTGCCGGCAGCAGACCGTCGACGTATGCCTGGATATCGGCTTCGGTAATCGGATAGGGACTCATTTGACGACCTTCAACGGCGGCGCGACGATGCGCCCTTCCATCGCGGCGCGCAGTTTCTCGCGGCCGCGCGACAATCGCGACATTACCGTGCCGATCGGGATGCCGAGCACGCCGGCCGCCTCGTCGTAGGTCATTTCCTCGAGCGCGATCAGCAGCAGCACTTCGCGCTGTTCCTGCGGCAGGAGGCGTAATGCCGCATCGAGATCGCGCATGTCCAGGGCATCGGTCTGGGCGGCGCGCGTGGTCAGGAGATCTTCCCGTTCCGCAAGATCGACCGCGGTGAAACGCGGCCGGCGGACCCGGTCCACGTGGAGGTTGTGCATGATGCCGAACAGCCAGGCGCGCATGTCGCTGTCGCGCCGCCATTGCGAAAGCTTCCTCCAGCCTTTCTCCAGCGTGTCCTGGACCAGGTCGTCCGCCGCGCTGCGGTCGCCGACCAGCGCGCGCGCGTAGCGGCGCAGGCGCGGGATGCACGCCAGCAGTTGCGTTTCTTCGGCGTCGATGTTCATCCGCGCTGCTCCGTGCGCCTGCCCGAGGGCCGGATCATGGCGCAATCCTTCGCTGCGCGCCAACTATACGCGACGCGGCGCACGCCACGGCGGCCGGAAAGAGCGCAAGGATGGCGACGACGGTTTTCATCAGGAACTCCCGGTTTGTGCGCAAACGCGCGCAGGACACCGGCGTATACGCGCCTGCCCGGCCCTCTATTCCACCCGGCTGAAAATTGCCGTCCGTTCCCGCCGCGGCGTCAGCCGGCGAGCAGCCGGATGCCGGCGTTGACTGCCGCGCCGCCGACGACGAGCCAGGCGAACAGCATCGTCGCCATCAGGATGGGCCTGACGCCCGCCGAGCGCACGGCGGACACATGGGTCGTCAGGCCGAGCGCCGACATCGCCATCGCGAGCAGCGCCGTGTCGAGACCGATCAGCACGGCGCGCGCCGGCGGCGGCACCAGCGGCAGCGAGTTCAGGGCCGCCACTGCGATGAAGCCGAACGCGAACCACGGGATGGCGAGCCTGGAGCGATCGCCGCCGTCCTGCGCGTCCGCCGCGCTTTTCGCGGCAACGCGGCCGCGCATTCCCGACAGCAGAAGCAGAAACGGCGCCAGCATCATGACGCGGACCATCTTGGTGATCACCGCCGCGTTCGCGACATCCGGCCCGATCGAGCGCCCCGCCGCGACGACCTGGGCGACTTCGTGCACCGTCGAACCGGTATAGACGCCGAACGCGGTCGCCGTGGCAGGGAGCAGGTGCCATTGCAGGTTGACCTGGTACAGGAACGGATAGAGAAAGATCGACAAGGTGCCGAACACCACCACCGTCGACACCGCGACGGTGACGTTTTCCGACTTCGCGCGCAGCACCGGCGCGGTCGCCATGACGGCCGCGGCACCGCAGATCGCGCTTCCCGCGCCGATCAGGGTCGCCGTTTCGCTATCCATCCCGAACACCCGCTTGCCGAGAAACCTTGCCAGCCCGAGCGTGGAACAGAGCATCAATGCGTCGATCGCGACGCCGGTTGCACCGACGTGGCCGATGTCCTGGAAAGTCAGTTGAAAGCCGTACAGCACCACGCCGAGACGCAGCAGCGATTGTTTCGATGCGAGCACGCCGGGAGCGCACGCGGGGGCAAGGCGCGGATAGAACGTGTTGCCGACGACGATGCCGATCAGGATCGCAACCGTCAGCGGACTGAGGCCGTGCGACTGGAGCCAGCCGATGCGGCCCGAGGCGATCGCCGCGACGGCGACGACCGCGCACAGGAGCAGCCCCGGGATCAACCGGCTGACCGGCCCCCGGGGCGGTTTCGCCGGCAGCGGAGCGCGGACAGGCGGCGGGAAAGAACCCTGAAAGGATTCGCGCGTTGTCGAAACACGCAGGCAGGAAGAGCGTTGCACGATGGTTCCGTTGATGGCCGTACCGATGAGAAGGCGCCACTCTAGCCCTTGTCCCTGAAGATATAAAACGCATAGTTTTGGTAACATCTAACGATTGAATGGATAGAACCATGCCGCTTACCCTGCGCCAGTTGAAAATCTTCACCGCGGTCGCCGATGCCGGCAGCACGACCGCGGCGGCGGAGCGGCTGTTCCTGTCGCAGTCAGCCACCAGTGCCGCCGTCAAGGAACTCGAACATCTGCTCGATGCGCAACTGTTCGACAGAGTCGGCAAGGCGCTGATCCTGAACGACAGCGGCCGCCTGCTGCTGCCGCAGGCCCGCCAGCTGCTCGACGGCGCCGAGATGATCGAGCGCCAGTTCGCGGACGGCGGTGCGCAATTGCCGGCGCTGCGCATCGGCGCCAGCACGACGATCGGCAATTACCTGTTGCCGCACATCCTTGCTGCGCTGCGCAACGCGCAACCGTCCGAGGGCGACATGCTGCCGCATGTGACGATCGCGAACACGGCGGAAATCGTCGCCGCGGTGGAATCGTTCGACGTGGACATCGGCTTGATCGAAGGCTCTTGCCATGCTTCCGATCTGCACGCCGAACCGTGGATCTGCGATCCGATGGTGGTGGTCGCGGCCGCCAACCATCCGTTGCGCGCGCTGGCGGCCGGACGGCGTGACGGCAAGGTGCCGCTGAAGGCGTTGCGCGGCGCGCGCTGGCTGTTGCGGGAGCCGGGTTCCGGCACCCGCGAGGCGGTGGAACACGCGCTGATTCCGCATCTGCATGCGCTGCCGGCCGCCGGCGAATTGAGCAACGCCGAAGCGATCAAGCATGCCGCCGCTGCCGGACTCGGCCTGGCCTGCCTGTCGCGCTTCGTCGTCGACGACCTGCTGGCCGCCGGTCGCCTGGCCGAACTGCCGACGACGCTGCCGCCGATCGAGCGGCGTTTCTATCTGGTATTCAGCCGGAAGAAGCTGCGGTCGGCGCGGCTCGATGCCTTTCTCGCGTTCTGCCGCGAATGGGGCGAGACGCAGGCCGGCCTGTGACGCGGGCAACTGCGGCCCGGCCCTGCCGCGCGCCGATGCCGGAGCGTGCGGTGCGACCGGCCGGGCGGCGCCCCGCCGCGATCGCCGATCGGAAAGGAAAGTTGACGCAGTTCAATTCGATGCCCGGGTTGTCGTGGGAACCTTGACGCATCCTCGTCCGCATCGCCGGAAAAACGTCGGTCGCCCCCGGACCGCACCCCGCACCCGATGAGATCACAGCGCTTCCGTTTCGCTGCATTTCTCCGCTGGCCGCTGACGGCGCTGCTGGCCTGCTTCGTCATGTCCTGCGCCTCGCTGCCGGACGTGCACTACCTGAACGAGCGGATGCTGCCGGCCGAGCAGCCGAGCGTGGACGGCGCCCACGGCCCGCTGCCGCCCGAGAAGGCGCAGGCGCTGCTGGAACGCCGGCTGCGCAGCGCGGACGTGAACGCCGAGCGGCTGGCGGGGCTGGAAGAAGCGGCGACCGGTCGTCCGCTGATCGCCGGCAACAAGGTCGATCTGCTGTTCGACGGTCCGCAGACGCTGGCGGCGATG
>JBQCGO010000220.1:0-2724 GCA_051955575.1 Burkholderiaceae bacterium | reverse complement strand
TCTGCGATACCGAGAAATCCAACTGGACCTGGGACCCGGTCGCCAATGCGTTCTTCTGGCACCGCTTCTACTCGCACCAGCCGGACCTGAACTTCGACAACCCGCGCGTGCTGAAGGCGGTGCTCGGCGTGATGAAGTTCTGGCTCGACCTCGGCGTCGACGGGCTGCGGCTGGACGCGGTACCCTACCTGATCGAGCGCGAAGGCACGTCCAACGAAAACCTGCCGGAGACGCACGCGATCCTGAAGACGATCCGCGCCGAGCTGGACCGCTCGTTCAAGAACCGGATGCTGCTGGCCGAGGCCAACATGTGGCCGGAAGACGTGCAGCAGTACTTCGGTCACGACGACGAATGCCACATGGCGTTCCACTTCCCGCTGATGCCGCGCATGTACATGGCGCTGGCGCAGGAAGACCGCTTTCCGATCTCGGACATCCTGCGCCAGACGCCGGCCATTCCGCCCGACTGCCAGTGGGCGATCTTCCTGCGCAACCACGACGAGCTGACGCTGGAGATGGTCACCGACCGCGAGCGCGACTACCTCTGGAACCACTACGCGTCGGACCGGCGCGCGCGCATCAACCTCGGCATCCGGCGCCGGCTGATGCCGCTGCTGGAGCGCGACCGTCGGCGCTACGAGCTGCTCAACAGCTTCCTGCTGTCGATGCCCGGGACGCCGGTGATGTACTACGGCGACGAGATCGGCATGGGCGACAACATCCACCTCGGCGACCGCGACGGCGTGCGCACGCCGATGCAATGGACGCCGGACCGCAACGGCGGCTTCTCGCGCGCCAACCCGGCCAGCCTGGTGCTGCCGCCGATTCAGGATCCGCTCTACGGCTTCGAGGCGGTCAACGTCGAGGCGCAGAGCGCGGACCCGTATTCGCAGCTGAACTGGATGCGCCGCATGCTCGCGGTGCGCAGCCAGCATCATGCGTTCGGCCGCGGCACGCTGAAGCTGCTGTCGCCGGCCAACCGGAAAATCCTCGCCTACCTGCGCGAGTACGACCCGACCGGCACCGGCGAGAACGTCGAGACCATCCTGTGCGTGGCCAACGTGTCGCGCGCCGCGCAGGCGGTCGAACTCGACCTTGCCGAATTCGCCGGCCGCGTCCCGGCCGAGATGCTCGGCGGCTCGGCCTTTCCGCCGATCGGCCAGCTCAACTATCTGCTGACGCTGCCGCCCTACGGCTTCTACTGGTTCCTGCTGGCGCCCGAGGCGCGCATGCCGGCCTGGTACGCGCCCACGCCCGAACCGCTGCCGGACTACATGACGCTGGTGCTGCGGCAGAGCGTGCTGGAACTGCTGCGCCCGCCGATCCGCGACCGGATCGAGCGCGACATCCTGCCCGCCTACCTGCCCAAGCGCCGCTGGTATGCCGCCAAGCAGCAGACGCTGAAGTCGGCGCGCATCGCGATGGGTGTGCAACTGCCGACCGCCACCGCACGGACCCACGTGCTGCCGACGCTGCTGGCCGAGGTCGAGGTCGTCACTTCCGGAGGCACCGAGCGCTACACGCTGCCACTGGGCTTCATCCGCGAGGAAGACATCGTCACCGCGCTGCCGCAGCAACTGGCGCTGGCGCGGGTGCGGCGCGGCCCGCGCGTCGGTTTCCTGACCGACGCGTTCGCGCTCGATTCGTTCTCGTGGGTGGTGATGGAACAGCTCCATGCGCGCGCGACGATCGCGTGCGACGACGGCGAGATCCGCTTCCTGCCGACCGATGCGCTGGCCGCGCTCGGCATGCGGCCCGACCCGGAAATCCGGCGGCTGTCGGCCGAGCAGTCGAACAGCTCGCTGGTGATGGACGACACGGCGGTGCTGAAGGTAATCCGCCATGTCTCCGCCGGCGTGCATCCGGAAGCCGAAATGGGGCGCTATCTCACCGAGGCCGGCTACCAGAACACGCCGGCGATGCTCGGCGAAGTCACGCGCGTCGATGCGCGCGGCGTGCCGCACACGCTGATCATCGTGCAGCGCTTCGTCCACAACCAGGGCGACGCCTGGCAGTGGACGCTCGATACCCTCGGGCGCGCGGTGCAGCAGGCTGCGCTCGGCGTGCCGGAAGACGGTACGGGCGCTTCAGGTACGTCAGGCACGTCAGGTACGTCGGGTACGTCAGGTGCGGCGGGCACGGCCGTTGCGGCGGGAGCGACGGGACTGGCAGGGACCGAGGAAGCGCCGCTGGACGACCTGCTCGATCTCGCGCGCATGCTGGGCCGCCGCCTCGGTGAACTGCACGCCGTGCTAGACCGGCCCACCGACGATCCCGATTTCGCACCCCATGCCGCCGGCGGCGAGGATGTTTCCCGCTGGGCGGTGCGCGCCCGCGAGCAGTTCAAGGCAGCATTCGACGTGCTGGGCAAGACCGTGAACTGGAGCACGGAAGCCGACGCCCAGCGGGCGCAGCGTCTCCTCGCGCAGCGCGAACGCCTGCTCGGCGGCGTCGAGCGGATGGCCGCGGCCGGCCTCGGCGCGCCGTGCACCCGCATCCATGGCGACTTTCATCTCGGGCAGGTGCTGGTGTCGCAGGGCGACGTCTATCTCGTCGATTTCGAGGGCGAACCGGCCAAGCCGCTCGACCAGCGCCGTGAAAAGACCAGTCCGCTGCGCGACGTCGCCGGCCTGCTGCGCTCGCTCGACTACGCGGCCGCCTTCGCCGGCGGCAGCGGCCCGGGCGATCTCGACGACGCCGCGATGCAGCGCCGGCACGACGTGC
>JBQCGO010000219.1:0-8936 GCA_051955575.1 Burkholderiaceae bacterium | reverse complement strand
GTCGCCGTTCGATTTATTGCAGCGCGGAATTATATTCGCAAGAATATTCGCAAGAGGAGGTGCCGCTTTCCTCGCTGTGGAATCCCGTTACGTCGCCCGCCGCCCGTCTTGCCGGATCCGGCAGAGCGTTGCATCCATCACGGCGGGGTTGTTCCTTGATACCGATTGCACGCAAGGTTTCATGATGCCAGCGTTCCACCGGGAAACATAGGACCGCCCGGGGAAATCCCGGCACGGTGACGCGAATCTGCAACCGCCGGCGGCGCCGACTTGCCGGCGCGCCAAGGCCGGTCAGGCCGCCACGTCGCGGATCTTTTCCAGCGCCTCCTCGATGCGCTCGACCGCGATCACCGTCAAGCCCTCGATCTTCTGCTTCGGCGCGTTGGCCTTGGGGATCATCGCCATCGAGAAGCCGAGCTTGGCCGCCTCGCGCAGCCGCTCCTGCCCGCGCGGCGCCGGACGGATTTCACCGGCCAGGCCGACTTCGCCGAACACCACCAGCCCGCGCGGCAGCGCACGGCTGCGCATCGACGACTGGATTGCCAGCAGCACGGCAAGGTCGGCGGCCGGTTCGGTGATCTTGACACCGCCGACCGCGTTGATGAACACGTCCTGGTCGAACGCTGCGACGCCGGCGTGCCGGTGCAGCACCGCCAGCAGCATCGCCAGCCGGTTCTGCTCCAGCCCGACCGACAGCCGGCGCGCGTTCGGCAGGTGCGACGTGTCGACCAAAGCCTGCACTTCGACCAGCAGCGGCCGCGTGCCTTCCTGCGTCACCATCACGCAGGAGCCGGGTACCTGGTTGTCGTGCTGGGACAGGAACAGCGCGGACGGATTCGACACGCCCTTCAGGCCCTTCTCGGTCATCGCGAACACACCCAGCTCGTTGACCGCGCCGAAGCGGTTCTTGAACGCGCGCACCAGCCGGAAGCTGGAATGGGTGTCGCCCTCGAAGTACAGCACCGTGTCGACGATGTGCTCCAGCACGCGCGGCCCGGCCAGCGCGCCTTCCTTGGTCACGTGGCCGACCATGATCACCGTGGTACCGGACTGCTTCGCCACCCGGGTCAGTTGCGCCGCGCATTCGCGCACCTGCGCGACCGAGCCGGGCGCCGAGGTCAGCGCATCCGAATACAGCGTCTGGATAGAGTCGATCACTGCCACATCCGGCTTCTTGTCGGCCAGCGTGTTCAAAATCTTTTCGAGCTGGATTTCCGCCTGCAGCATCAGCGCGGACGCCGACTGCGAATCGAGATCGAGGCGCTTCGCCCGGAGCGCGATCTGCGCGCCGGACTCCTCGCCGCTGACATAGAGCACTTTCTTGCGCCGGGCGAGATTGGCCAACGCCTGCAGCAGCAGCGTCGACTTGCCGATGCCCGGATCGCCGCCGATCAGCACCACGCCGCCGGCCACCAGTCCGCCGCCCAGCACGCGGTCGAATTCCTCGATGCCGGTGCCGAAGCGCGGCACGTCCTCGGCTTCGATCTCGGCCAGCGACAGCACCGGCGCGGTCTGCGCCAGGCCCTGGTGCTGCGCCGAGAAGCGGTTCATCGAGGGCTCGACGACGGTTTCGACCAGCGTGTTCCACTGGCCGCAGGCGTTGCACTTGCCGGCCCATTTGCTGCTGATGCCGCCGCATTCGGTACAAGTGTATTGGGTCTTGGTCTTGGCCATGGTCGGGGCGGCGAAGGCCGCTGCGTCGGAAAACGAAGAGGAAGAAAAAAACGCGCCGGCATGCGCCGGTCTATCTCGAATATGGGGTCGGATTACCCGCGTTCAACGATCCGCACGCGGCGCGCCAGCGCGCACATCAGCTCGTAGCCGATGGTGCCGGCCGCCTCTGCCACGTCGTCGATCGGCATGCCCTCGCCCCACAACGTGACCGGCGTGCCGACGCCGATGCCGTCCATGCCGGTGACGTCGGCGGTGAGCATGTCCATCGACACCCGGCCGACGATACGCGTCGCGCGACCGCCAACCACGATCGGCGTGCCGGTCGGCGCGTGGCGCGGATAGCCGTCGGCATAGCCGCAGGCGACCACCGCGATGCGCATCGGCCGATCGGCGACGAACGCGCTGCCGTAGCCGACCGCGTCGCCTGCGCCGATGTCCTGCAGGCCGATGACTTCGGACGTGAGCGTCATCGCCGGGCGCAGGCCGAACGACGCCGCGCTGCCGCCGCCCGGCGTGCCGCCGTAGAGCATGATGCCGGGCCGCACCCAGTCGCGGGCGGTATCCGGGCGCAGCAGGTCGGCCGCCGAATTGGCAAGGCTGCGCTCGCCGTCCAGCCCGGCAGTAGCCGCGTCGAAGCGGGCCAGTTGGGTGGCCAGCGGCAAACGCGGGTTCTCCGGGTCGTCGGCATTGGCGAAATGGGTCATCAGCGACACCCGGCGCACCGCCGGCAGCGCGCGCAGCCGCCGGGCCGCGTCGCGGGCGCGGGCCGGCGGAAAGCCGAGCCGGTTCATTCCGGTGTTGAGCTTGAGGTAGACGTCCACCGCCCCTTCGCCGCGCGAGCATTCGAGCAGCGCAATTTGTTCGTCGCCGTGCACCGCGACGGCGAAGCCATGGCGGGCGGCCAGCGCCATGTCGTCGGCGTCGAATGCGCCTTCGAGCAGCAGGATCGGTTTGTCCCAGCCGGCCTCGCGCAGCCGCAGCGCGGCGTCCGGTTCGATCAGCGCCAGCCCGTCGGCACCGGCAAAGCCGCGCATCGCGCGCAGCAGCCCGTGGCCGTAGCCGTCTGCCGTGACCACGGCCCACGCTCTGGCGCCGCCCGCGCGTTGTTTTGCCACGGCAAGGTTATGGCGCATGGCGTCGAGATCGATGGTGGCAACGAGCGGTCTGGGCATGAGGCGGAACAGGAGGCGTGGAAGGGCGGGAAGGGCGCGAAACGGGCGGATGCGCAACGATGGCGCGGGACGACGCCCGGCTGCCCTTCCGCATTCTAGCGGACCTTGGCGGCGCCCACGGGAGCGGGTTTCCTTTCGTGGTATAAACAGGCCGGACCCGGCGGCGCCCGGGAAAACGGCGCCGTGCGTTTTCCCTTCCTTTCGCCTCCTCCCCTTCGACCTTTTTCGGCCTCTTCAGGCAACACAATCCAGATGCGGATGAATCGCGGCTTCTACACCATCATGGCGGCGCAGTTCTTTTCCTCGCTCGCCGACAACGCCCTGCTGATCGCCGCCATCGCCCTGCTTTCCGACATGAACGCTCCGGCGTGGATGACGCCGCTGCTGAAGCTTTTCTTCGTGCTCTCGTACGTGCTGCTGGCGGCCTTCGTCGGCGCCTTTGCCGATTCGTTGCCCAAGGGCCGCGTGATGTTCGTCACCAACCTGATCAAGGTGGTTGGTTGCGCGCTGATGTTCTTCCACGTGCATCCGCTGATTGCCTACGCGGTGGTCGGCTTCGGCGCGGCGGCCTACTCGCCGGCCAAGTACGGCATCCTGACCGAACTGCTGCCGCCGGAAAAACTGGTCGCGGCCAACGGCTGGATCGAAGGTCTGACCGTCGGCTCGATCATCCTCGGCACCGTGATGGGCGGCGCGCTGATCAATCCGGCGTTCGCCAACCGGATCCTGGCTTTCGATTTCCCGGTGATCGACACCGGCATCAATACGCCGATCGAAGCATCGCTGTCGATCATCGTCGGCGCCTACGTCGTCGCCGCGCTGTTCAATTTAAGGATTCCGGACACCGGCGCCCGCTATCCGCACCAGGAGCGCAATCCGGTGCGGCTGCTGGTCGATTTCGCCGGCTGCTTCTACCGCCTGTGGAAAGACCGGCTCGGGCAGATCTCGCTGGCGGTGACCACGCTGTTCTGGGGCGCCGGCGCGACGCTCCAGTTCATCGTGCTGAAATGGGCCGAGCGGTCGCTGCACATGGAGCTCGACGAGGCGGCGGTCCTGCAGGGCATCGTCGCGCTCGGCGTGGCGATCGGCGCAATGGCGGCGGCGCGCTTCGTGCCGCTGAAGAAATCGCTGACGGTAATGCCGCTCGGCATCGCGATGGGCGGCGTGGTCATCACGATGACGCTGGTCCACTCGGTCTGGATCGCCTACCCGCTGCTGGTGCTGATCGGCGCGCTGTCCGGCTACTTCGTGGTGCCGATGAACGCGCTGCTGCAGCATCGCGGCCACGTGCTGATGAGCGCCGGCCACTCGATCGCGGTACAGAACTTCAACGAGAACCTGTCGGTGCTGACGATGCTGGTGCTCTACGCGCTGATGGTGCGGCTGAACCTGAACGTCAACGTGGTGATCGTCGCCTTCGGCGTGTTCGTCGCCGGCATCATGCTGCTGATCATGCGGCGGCATGCGTTCAACCAGCGCGAGCACAACGTGATGGCGCTGATCGGCGAGCACCGGCACTGACGCCGCCCCGCTGACGCTGTCCGCGTTCAGCCGGCGTCCCTACTCTCCGCATCCAGTCGCGACAGCGCCCGCGCCCGCCAGTCGGCCGGCACGATAAAACCGCGCTCGCATTCCAGCCAGTCCCCGATTCCATCTCCGCCGTCGGCCATGACCGCCAGCAGCAGCGGCGCGCCCTGCGCCGCGAAATGCGCGTCGAGCAACGCTGCCGCGGCTGCGGCATCCAGCGTTTCCTCGCAAGGCGCGCGCGCCGGCGACAGCCAGCGCAGGCGCGGCAACGGCAGGTAGCGGCGGCCGGTATCGGGAACGAAGCGATCGCGCGCACACCAGAACCCGCGGCAATGGTCGGCGGCCACGCCGGCGACGGCGGCGGCATGCGCGGCGGCGGCGTCCATGCCGGCCGGGTAGAACAGCCAGCCCTTCACCAGCGCGCGGGCGTCGTCCACGCGGCCCGGCAGCACCGCGGCCGCGGCCGGGTGCGAGGACAGCGCGAGTTGGCGATCGAGGATCTTGCGCATCTTGGCCTGCAGCGTGTCGGCCAAGCCCGGCCCGACGAAGTAGCCGGCCGGCGCGTCGTCGTCCGGCGGCGCGAGCAGGTAGAACTTGGTGGCGAATTCGCGGTGCGCCAGTGTGCCCTCACCCGCGCCGCTGTTCTTCTTCAGCAGGAAGTCGAACTCCCCGACCGTCTCGCCCTTGCCGGCGCCGACCTGCAGGCCGTACGCCGCAAGGATGCCGAGATGCGCGAAATAAAAGGCGAGCAGCTTTTCGGCGTAGCGGCCGAGGCGCTCGAACGGGCCGATGGCGAGGAATGCCGTCAGCGGCTGCGGTTCGCGGTCGAGCGCCTCGAACCAGGCGGCGGCGTCCTGCGCGGCGCCCGGTCCCAGCGCCGCGATCTTCCCGCGCCATGCCGGGAACGCCGGATCGAGCAGATCGGGCGCGCTCAGCAGCCATGCCAGGTCGCGCACGTGCGGATCGCGCAGATGGCGCCAGCGAGCATGGAATCGCGCCTGCGCGGCGCCGCAGTCCTGCGGTATCCGCGGTTCAGGTGCGCTCACGGGCGGCGTGCGACAGGGCTTCCGCTGCCAGACAGAGATCGCTCCAGGCCTTGCCCTTCTCGCTCAATTTGCGCAGCAGGTAGGCCGGATGGTAGGTGACGACCAGCGGCAGGCCGTCGTAGCGGTGCACGGTGCCGCGCAGGCGGCCGACCGGGGTGTCGGGGTCGAGTTCGAGCAGCGAGATCGCCGCGGTCTTGCCGAGCGCGACCAGCACCGACGGCCGCACCAGCGCGATCTGGCGCTTCAGGTACGGCAGACAGGCGTCGGCTTCCTCGCGCGTCGGCGGACGGTCGCGGCCGTTGTCGTCGGTCGGCCGGCACTTGACCACGTTGGCGATGTAGGCGCCATGGCCATTGCCGCGCGCCACGCCGAGCGCGGCGAGCATGTTGTCGAGCAGCTTGCCGGCCTGGCCGATGAACGGTTCGCCCTCGCGGTCCTCGTTGCGGCCCGGACCTTCGCCGATGAACATCCAGGTCGCCCGCTCGTCACCGGTGCCGAACACCGTGCGGGTACGGCTTTCGCACAACTGGCACTTGACGCAGCCGGACACGGTGTCGCGCAGCGCCGGCCAGTCCATCGTTGCGATGGCCGCCGGATCGTAGCGCGCGTCGGCAAATGCGGCCGCCGTCTCGACCGGCCGGGCCTCGGCCTCGGTCCGCGCGCCCTCCTCGATCTGCTCGGCCTCGATCTGCCCGACCTCGGTCGGTCCGGCCTTTCCCTCCGTGCGTGCGCGTGTTAGCCAGACCGGGCCGATGCCCATTTCCTCGACGATCCGTCGGGAGCGTTTCGACAATGTCATAGCGGCAGCCTCATCACGATCGCATCTTCCCGGGTTTGACCGACGGCGGGATAGTAGTTTCGACGGGTGCCGATGCGCTGGAAGCCGCGCCGTTCGTACAGGGCGATCGCGGGCAGGTTCGACGGACGCACCTCCAGCAGCAGGATCGCCGCGCGACATTCGCGGGCCAGTTCGATGGCGCGCTCCAGCAGCATCGCACCGATGCCGCGCCGCTGCGCCGCCGGCCGCACGGTGATGTTCAGCAGGTGCGCGTCGTCGAGCGCGATCATCATCAGGAAGTAGCCGACCAGGCTGCCGTCCGCCGGATCGCGCAGCAGCCGGCACAGATAATTGCTGTGCAGCGAATCGGCGAAATTGCCGCGCGACCATGGATGGCTGTAGGCGGCGTCCTCGATCGCGACGACCTCGTCGAGGTCCGCGGCGCCCATCGGCGTCAGCGGCCAGATCGCCGTATCGGACCGGGACGGCAGCGCCTCGCTTCCGGAAAGCCTCGTCATCGGGCCGCCTTCGCTTCGCGCTCGGCGACGGTCTGCGCGACCGTGTTGCGCAGGTAGAGCGGCTGGGCGGCCGCGGCCGGGATCGCACCGCCGGCGGCCCGCCCCCGGCGCGCGATCGCAGCGACCTCGCGCGCATGCGCCAACCGCGCCGGGGGCGGCCGCGCGGCCGGGGCGCCCGCCGCCAGCGGCTCCGGATACGCGGCCAGGCCGTTGCCGCATACCATGTCCACGGGGGCGGCAACCAGCGCGGCGGGAGCGACCAGCGCCGGTTCGGCCAAAGTTTTCCAGCCGTCTCCGGCGCGCCGGTAGCGCGCCGCGTAGAGTTCCTCCATCCGGGCGTCGAGCAGCGCCAGCACCTCGCCGCCATCGGCGACGTCGCAGGCTTGCGCCATCGCTTCGAGCGTGACGACCGGAACCAGCGGCAGGCCGGCGCCGAACCCCAGTCCCTGCGCGACGCCGCAGGCGGTCCGCACTCCGGTGAAGGAGCCCGGCCCGGCGCCGTAGCCGATCGCATCGCAGGCCGACAACGGCAGGCCCGCCTCGGCGAGCACCGCCTGGATCATCGGCAGCACGTTCTGCGAATGGGAAGCGACGCCGGCCGATTCACGTTGAAAGACCGCATCGCCGGCGAGAAGCGCGACCGATGCCGATTCGGATGAGGTTTCGATCGCGAGAATGGTCATCATGGCCGCTATTCTAGCGTGCCGGTAACGTGCCCCGCGGCCGGCCGGCACGCGAACCGGTAGAATGCGCGCATGCCGTTTTTCGACCTTTCTTCCGACGATCGCGCCGGGCTTGCCGGACTGCTCCGCGAGGACAACTGGATCGTCGCCTGCCTGTGCGCCGATTGGTGCGACGTCTGCAAGCAGTACCGCCCGGGATTCGCCGCGCTGGCGGCACAGCATCCCGACAAGCTGTTCCTGTGGATCGACATCGAGGACCATGCCGACGTCGTCGGCGATCTCGACGTCGACAATTTCCCCACCCTGCTGATGCAGCGCGGCGACCAGGTCGCGTTCTACGGCCCGCTGCTGCCCGACGTGCAGATCGCCGCGCGCATGCTCGCCGCCTATGCCCGCATGTCGCCCGAAGCGCTGCGCGCCGAGCTTGCTTCCAGCCCGCAACGGCGCGCATGGCAGAACGCGACGGCCCTGCTCGACGCGCTGCGGACGCCGGCCGGCTGACGCGCCCGGCTCTGCCGCGGCGCAGCGATCGGCCGGGTTGCGCCGATGCCGTCCTGCAATTTGCTTAGCATGCCTTCCAGCAACCATCCTGACGCAGGTCAATAACTGACGCGCCGCAGCGCAACGATATACTTTTGATAACGTATAGTGGGGCATCGAACAATCGAACAATAACAGGGGCATTCCGTGACGCTATTGCGCGGTCTTGCGACAGTGTTTTCGTTCGTCGCCCTCGGCTCGCTGGCCGGTTACGGTGTCAGCGTCCGCCATCCCGATGCCGCTCGTAGCGCCTACGTCACGCTGCAGCGCCAGCTCGACCTGCCGCCGCTGACGGAAACACCGCTCGCGTTCCGGGAAACCGGCGGCTGTCAGGTTCCGGTGATCGATGTGCCGACGCAGTTCCACGGCGGCTCCACCGCCGGCGACCGGATCACCCTGACGCTCGACGGCAAGGCGCAGACCTATCGACTGCGGGTCGAGGCGAATCCGGCGGCGCGGCGCGGCACGCTGGTGCATACCGGCAGCGTGTCCCTCGACCGTGGCGACTGCAGCTTCGTGCTGTCCGGGGCGGCGCCCGCGCGGTTCGTGATCAACCACGACGGCGTGCTGTTCGGACGCGCCAGGATCGGCTCGACGGCGGTGAAGCTGGTGGGTTTCCGGACCATCACCAACCGGCTCGCCGATCTCGCCGGCGCCTGGCGTATCGTCGGTGCCGGCATCTCCCGCACCGCGTTGCGGCAGCCGAACGCCGAGCAGCACATCGACGAAGCCCGGATCGGCGTCGACGGCACCTTCAGCCACTGCAGCCTGACCAGTTCCAGCCCGCTGCAGTGCGTCCCGAACAGCGGACGGATCACTGCGACGGACGACGCGTTCACCGCGATCGACGCCGACGGCCGGGTCGGCTCACTGATCGTCGGCAAGGTCGGTTCCCGCCTCGTGCCGATCCTGCTGCGCCCGGCCACCCGCGGCGACGGCTTGCGCTTCCTGGTGCCGCAGACGCAGGAGGGCGTCGCGGTCGCCGTCAGCGGGCGCCG
>JBQCGO010000218.1:0-3958 GCA_051955575.1 Burkholderiaceae bacterium | reverse complement strand
GCAACGCGCCGCCGCCACCCGAAGTCGCCGTGGTCACGGTGCAGCCGCAACAGGTTGCGGTCACCAACGAATTGCCGGGCCGGGTCGAGGCGAGCCGCATCGCGCAGGTGCGCGCCCGGGTGCCGGGCATCGTGCAGAAGCGCGTGTTCCGGGAAGGCAGCGAAGTCAAGGCCGGAGCCGTGCTGTTCCGGATCGATCCGGCGCCGTTCAAGGCCACCTTCGCCAGCGCCGAGGCATCGGTGTCGCGCGCGCAGGCGAATCTGGCCCAGGCCAACCTGAAGGTGCAGCGCTACAAGCCGCTGGTCCAGGAAAACGCGATCAGCAAGCAGGAGTACGACGACGCGCTGACCGCGCAGAAGCAGGCGCAAGCCGATCTCGCGACCGCGCAGGCGAACCGCCAGACCGCGTCGCTGAACCTCGGCTACGCCACGGTGAACGCGCCGATTTCGGGCCGCATCGGCCGGGCGCAGGTCACCGAAGGCGCGCTGGTCGGCCAGGGCGAAGCGACGCCGCTGGCGACCATCCAGCAGATCGACCCGGTCTACGTCAACATGACCCAGCCGAGCGCCGAGGTGCTGCGATTGAAGCAGGCAATGGCCAACGGCCAATTGGAACAGGCTGGCAAGAACCAGGCGAAGGTGACGCTGGTGCTGGAAGACGGCAGCGTCTATCCGCAATCCGGCACGCTGCTGTTTTCCGATTATTCGGTGGACGAAAGCACCGGCGCGATCACGCTGCGCGCAACCTTCCCCAATCCGAACCGCATCCTGCTGCCGGGCATGTACGTGCGTGCGCGGCTGGAGCAGGCAATCCGGCAAAAGGCGATCGTCGTGCCGCAGCAGGCGGTCAATCGCGGTCCGCAGGGTTCGTCGGTGCTGATCGTCGGCGACGACGGCAAGGTCGCGGCGCGCGAGATCGAGGTGACCCAGGCGCAGGGCGACCAGTGGGTGGTCGACAAGGGACTCCAGGGCGGCGAACGCATCATCGTCGAAGGCCTGCAGAAGGCCAAGCCCGGCGCGACGGTCAAGGCGGTGCCGTGGCCGGGTCCGACCGGGACGCAAGGCGAAGCGGTCAACAAGACCGTGCCGGGCCGCGCCCCGACCGGCAACACCGTGTCCCCGATGCTGAACGACACCGGCGCCAAGGAACCTGCGGGTCCGGGCGCCGCGAACGGCAAATCCGGCGCCCAGGCCGGCGGCAATTCCACCTCACGCTGACGGAGCGCCCGCATGGCAAAGTTTTTCATCGACCGCCCGATCTTCGCGTGGGTGATCGCGCTGTTCATCATGATCGCCGGCGCGCTGTCGATCACCGCGCTGCCGATCTCGCAATACCCGAACATCGCGCCGCCGACGATCGTGATCTCGGCGACCTACCCGGGCGCGTCGGCGCAGACGCTGGACGACAGCGTGACCAGCCTGATCGAACAGGAGCTGAACGGCGCCGACGGCCTGCTCTACGTCGAGTCGCAGAGCCAGTCGAACGGCACCGTGTCGATCACGGCGACCTTCTCGCAGGACACCAATCCCGATCTTGCCGCGGTGGACGTCCAGAACCGCATCAAGCGCGTCGAGGCGCGCCTGCCGCAGGCAGTGACGCAACAGGGCGTGCAGGTCAACAAGGCGCGCAGCAACTTCCTGCTGTTCGCCACGCTGTCGTCGAGCGACGGCAAGCTCGATCCGATCGCGCTGGGCGACTACCTGTCGCGCAACGTGCTCAACGAACTGCGCCGCGTGCCCGGCGTCGGCACCGCCCAGCTGTTCGGCACCGAGCGCGCGATGCGAATCTGGATCGACCCGGCCAAGCTGCGCGGCTATGCCTTGACGCCGGCCGACATCGCGAATGCGGTGCGCGGCCAGAACGCGCAGGTCGCGTCCGGCACGCTGGGCGACCTGCCGAACCCGGCGACCCAGCAGATCAGCGCAACCGTGGTCGTGACCGGCCAATTGTCGACGCCGGAAGAGTTCGCCAAGATCGTGCTGCGCGCGAATCCGGACGGCTCGGTGGTGCGCCTGGGCGACGTGGCGCGCATCGAAATCGGCGGCCAGGCCTACCTGCCGACCGCGCGCCTGGACGGCAAGCCGACTTCCGCGGTCGGCATCCAGCTCTCGCCGACGGCGAATGCGCTGCAAACTGCCGACCTGGTGCATGCCAAGCTCGAGGAACTCTCGAAGTATTTCCCGCCCAACGTCACCTACGCGATTCCCTACGACACATCCACCTTCGTCCGCATCTCGATCGAGGAAGTGGTCAAGACGCTGGTCGAGGCGATCGTGTTGGTGTTCCTCGTGATGTACCTGTTCCTGCAGAACCTGCGCTACACGCTGGTCCCGACCATCGTGGTGCCGGTCGCGCTGCTCGGCACGCTCGGCTCGATGCTCGCGTTCGGCTTCTCGATCAACGTGCTGACGATGTTCGGGATGGTGCTGGCGATCGGCATCCTGGTCGACGACGCGATCGTGGTGGTCGAGAACGTCGAGCGCATCATGAGCGAGGAAGGCTTGTCGCCGCGCGACGCCACGCGCAAGGCGATGGGCCAGATCACCGGCGCGATCGTCGGCATCACCGCGGTGCTGATCGCGGTGTTCCTGCCGATGGCGTTCTTCGGCGGCGCGGTCGGCGAGATCTACAAGCAGTTCACGCTGTCGATGGTGTCGGCGATGGTGTTTTCCGCGTTCATGGCGCTGTCGCTGACGCCGGCGCTGTGCGCGACGATCCTGAAGCCGGTCCAGGCTGGCCATCACCACGAGAAAGGCGGTTTCTTCGGGTGGTTCAACCGCAGCTTCGGGAGGACGTCGAAGAGATACCAGGGCGTCGTCGGCCGCCTCATCCACCATACCGGCCGCTACATGCTGATCTACGGCGTAATCGTCGCCTGCGTGGTGCTGCTGTTCGTCCGGCTGCCGAACTCGTTCCTGCCGATCGAAGACCAGGGCTACCTGATCACCAACGTGCAGCTGCCGCCGGGCGCCTCCGCCAACCGGACGCTGGACGTGCTCAAGCAGGTCGAGGCGTATTACCTGAAGCAGCCTTCCACCGAGCACGTCGTCTCAGTGACCGGCTTCAGCTTTTCCGGCAACGGCCAGAACGCCGGCCTCGTGTTCACGCCGCTGAAGGACTGGAGCCAGCGCGATGCCAGCCAGTCGGCCGAAGCGATCGCGGGACGGGCGATGGGCGCGTTCTCGAAGATTCGCGATGCGATCGTGTTTCCGGTCAGTCCGCCGCCGATCCGCGAACTCGGCAACGCCACCGGTTTCACCTTCCGGTTGCAGGACCGCGCCGGCCTCGGCCACGACGCGCTCCTGGCGGCGCGCAACCAGTTGCTCGGCATGGCGGCGCAAAGCCCGGTCCTGAAAGGCGTGCGGCCCGAAGGGCTGGAAGACACGCCGCAACTGAAGCTCGACATCGACCGCGACAAGGCGGCGGCGCTCGGCGTGTCGTTCTCGGACATCAGCAACACGCTGACCGCGGCGCTCGGTTCGCAGTACATCAACGACTTCGCCAATTTCGGCCGCCAGCAGCGCGTCATCATGCAGGCCGACGCGAAGGACCGGTTGCAACCCGAAGACCTGTTGCAACTGTATGTGCGCAATTCGAAAGGCGACATGGTGCCGTTCTCGACGTTCGCCAAGTCGGAGTGGACCGTCGGCCCGGTGCAGTTGACCCGGTACAACAACTACCCGGCGATGAAGATCTCCGGCGACGCGGCGCCGGGCCACAGCACCGGCGAGGCGCTGGACGAGATGGAGCGGCTCGCGGCCAAGCTGCCGGCCGGCTTCGGCTACGAGTGGACCGGCCAGTCGCGCGAGGAAAAGCTGTCGGGCTCGCAGGCGCCGGCGCTGTTCGCGCTGTCGCTGCTGGCGGTGTTCCTGGTGCTGGCGGCGCTGTACGAAAGCACGACGATCCCGATCTCGGTGCTGCTGGTGGTGCCGCTCGGCGTGCTCGGCGCGCTGCTCGG
>JBQCGO010000217.1:0-3549 GCA_051955575.1 Burkholderiaceae bacterium | reverse complement strand
GAACCTATTTTTCGAAGAGTCCGGCGATTTCAAGGCCGGCACCGTGCTGGCGCAGCAGGGCGAGGCGTTCCAGGTCGAGCTGCAGACGGGCAAGCGCAGCAAGGTGCGCCAGCGCGACGTGCTGCTGCAGTTCGCCGCGCCGACGCCGGGCGAGCTGCTGGAGCGGGCGCAGTCGGTGGCGGCCGACATCGACCTAGACTTCCTGTGGGAAGTCGCGGGCACCGACGAATTCGGCTTTGCCGATCTCGGCGCCGAGTATTTCGGCCCGAACCCGCAGCCGCACGAGGCCGCCGGCCTGCTGCTGGCGCTGCACCGGGCGCCGATCTATTTCCACAAGAAGGGCAAGGGCCGCTACAAGGCCGCGCCGGAAAGCTCGCTGAAAGCGGCGCTGGCCGGCATCGAGAAGCGCAAGCAGCAGGCGGCGGTGCAGGCGCAGTACGTCGAGCAGCTGAAGGCGGGCGTGCTGCCGGAGCCGATGAAGGCCCATGCGCTGTCGCTGCTGTTCCGGCCGGACAAGAATTCGATCGAATACAAGGCGCTCGACGCCGCCTGCGCCGAGCTGCAGACCACGCCGGCGCGGCTGATGCTGGCGGTCGGCGGCGTCGCGTCGGCCAAGGAACTGCATCTGTCGCGCTTCCTGTTCGAATACTTCCCGCGCGGCACCGGCTTCCCCGAGGTGACGCCGCCGGCGCCGCCCGCGGACCTGCCGGTCGCGCCGGTGCGCGCGTTCTCGATCGACGACGTGACCACCACCGAGATCGACGATGCGTTTTCGGTGACGCGGCTCGACGACGGCATGGTGCGGGTCGGCATCCACATCGCCGCGCCCGCGCTCGGCATCCGGCGCGGTGACGCGATCGACGAGATCGCGCGCCGCCGGCTGTCCACCGTCTACATGCCGGGCGACAAGATCACGATGCTGCCCGACGCGCTGGTAGAGATGTACACGCTGGCTGAGGGGCGCACCTGCCCCGCGGTGTCGCTGTACGCGACGCTCGACCCGGCCGACTGGCGGGTGATCCTGGTCGAAACCCGCGCCGAGGCGGTACCGATCGCGGCCAACCTGCGCCACAACGATCTCGACGCGGTGGTGACCGAGGAGGCGCTGGCCAGCGGCGAGGGGGACTACCCGCACAAGGAAGAGATCGGCCTGCTGTGGCAATGGGCGCAGTCGCTGGAACAGGGCCGCATGGCCAAGCGCGCGCAGTTCGGCCTGAAGCCGGAGCAGAACAACCGCGTCGACTTCAATTTCTACGTCGAGAACGACGTGGTCAGCATCGTGCGCCGCAAGCGCGGCGCGCCGCTGGACAAGCTGGTCGCCGAACTGATGATCTTCGCCAACAGCACCTGGGGCAAGACGATGCAGGACCACGGCGTGCCCGGCATCTACCGCAGCCAGGGCAGCACCGGCGGCCCGTGGGCGATGCGGATGCAGGTGCGCATGGTCACGCACGCCGCGCCGCACCAGGGACTGGGCGTGGACCAGTACGCGTGGAGCACCTCGCCGCTGCGGCGCTACACCGATCTCGTGAACCAGTGGCAGATCCTGGCTTGCGCCGAGCACGGCGTGGCCGCGCCGCTGGTCGCCCCGTTCAAGCCGCGCGACGCGGATTTGTTCGCGATCGTCTCCGCGTTCGACGCCGCCTACTCGGGATATGCCGAGTTCCAGACCGACATGGAGCGCTACTGGTGCCTGCGCTGGCTGGCGCAGGAACAGGCGCGCCAGGTCGACGCGGTGGTACTGAAGGAAGAGGTGCTGCGGCTGGTCGACATTCCGCTGGTGATCCGGCTGCCCGGCATGCCGATGCTGGCGCGCGGCGTGCAGGTCCGGCTCGCCCTGCTGCGCTGGGACGAGGTGGATCTGTCGGTCGAGGCGCGCCTGCTCGAAGTATCGGGCGCGGCGTCGGACGAGGTGCCGGAAGACGAGGAGGGAAGCGGCGACGAGGCGCCAGCCGTCGCCGCGCAGGCCGAGGGCGAGCCGGTCGTTGTTGCATCTGCGGCACCTGCAGCACCCGCTGCACCCGCGGCCGGCGAAAATGCGACAGCCGCGCCGGGCTGACCCGCGATTCGTTGCCGCGCGGCCAAGCTTCGGCTTGACGGCGCAACCTTTGTCGTAGAATTGCTGACCTCAAGCAACGGCAACTGGTCATCCCCGGCGTGAAATCCCTTCGCTTGTCATCCTTCGGCGTGACATCCCTCCGCCTGCATCCGTTCCTGCAGAACCGCCCGATGGCGTTCGCGGTAGCCGCCTCGGTACTGGCGCATGGCGCGCTGCTCGCAATGCGCTTCACCGCGCCGGACGCGTTCCGCTTCCGCCCGGCCGATCCCGGCCTCGAAGTCATCCTGGTCAACGCCAAGCACGATCGCGCGCCGAGCAAGGCCGACGCGCTGGCGCAGGCCAACCTCGACGGCGGCGGCAACGCGCAAGCGGGTCGCGCCAAGTCGCCGCTGCCCGACATGCGCCGCAGCGAGGACGGCGACAACGTCAAGGTCGCCAAGCGCCGCGTGGCCGAACTCGAGGCCCGGCAGCAGAAGCTGCTGACCGCGCTGGCGAAGAAGCCGTCGTATGCCGCCGCGCCGGCGCCGGACCAGCCGCTCAAGGACGCACCGCCGCAGCCCGACGGCGCCGATGCGCTCGACAACGAGCGCGCGATCGCGCGGATGGAAGCCGAGATCGCCAAGAACATCGAGGACTACAACAAGCGCCCCAAGAAGACGCAGATCACGCCGAGCACCCGCGAGGTCGGCTACGCGATGTACTACAAGGCGCTGCAGGAAAAGATCGAGAAGATCGGCACGCTGAACTTCCCGCAGGAGAACGGCAGGAAGCTGTACGGTGAACTGGTGATCTACATCCCGGTGTTCCAGGACGGCACCATCTACGAAAAGGAAGGCGGCCCGCGCGTCGAGCGCTCGTCCGGCAACCCGGCGCTGGACCGCGCGGCCTTGCACATCGTCCGCCGCGCCGCGCCGTTCAGCCGCTTCCCGGACAACATGCGTTCCACCGGCAAGGACGACGTCTGGGAAATCATCACCCGCTTCAAATTCACCCGCGAGCAGGCGCTGCAGGCCGAGCTGCGCGGCGGAGCGGCGCAATGAATGCCGCGGCCTGGCACCGCAGGCAGGGCGCGTCCGACCGCTACGCGGTGATCGGCAACCCGGTCGCGCACAGCCGCTCGCCCGACATCCACGCCGCGTTTGCCGCCCAGACCGGGCAGGCGCTGAGCTACGAACGCCTGCCGGCGCCGCTCGACGGCTTCGTCGAAACCGTGCGCCGCTTCCGCGAGGAAGGCGGCTGCGGCGCCAACGTCACCGTGCCGTTCAAGCTGGAAGCGCACGCGCTGGCGGACGCGCTCACGCCGCGCGCGGAAGCCGCCGGCGCGGTCAACACGCTCGCGTGGCGTGACGGCCGGCTGATCGGCGACAACACCGACGGCGTCGGTCTGGTGATCGACATCACGACCAACGCCGGGGTGGCGATCGCCGGCCAGCGCGTGCTGCTTCTCGGCGCCGGCGGCGCCGCGCGCGGCGGCGTGATGCCGCTCCAGG
>JBQCGO010000216.1:0-16901 GCA_051955575.1 Burkholderiaceae bacterium | reverse complement strand
GCGGCCCGCGCGCGGTACCCTTCCTTCTGCGCCAGCCTGACATACGGATCGTTGAGATGGTCGTGCACCCAGTTGCGGTTCGATTTGTTCTTCGCCATTCGCTTAGAATACCGCTTTTCGCGGAATTTCCATGCTGACATTGACCCCCGCCGAGCGCAGCGAATTGCGCTCTGAGGCGCACGCCCTCTCCCCCGTCGTCCTGATCGGCGACGCCGGACTGACCGACGCGGTCGTGAAGGAAATCGACGCGAACCTGAATGCCCACGGACTGATCAAGATTCGCGTCTTCGGCGACGACCGCGACGGGCGCATCGCGATGTACGAAGCCATCTGCAACCGGTTGCGCGCTGCGCCGGTCCAGCACATCGGCAAGCTGCTGGTGGTCTACCGGCCTCGCAAGGAAGACACCAAGCCGCGCGCCGCGGGCAGCGGCCGCGGCATGCGTGAGGTCACGATCGTCAAGCCGAGCCCGAGCGGCACCAAGCGCCCGACCGTCAAGAAAGTGATGCTCAAGGGCAACGAACGGGTGACTGCCGGCGGCTCGATCAAGCGCGCCAAGGTCCGCCAGAAGAGCACCAAGCGGCCCTGATCGGGCCTGCATGGAACGAAGCGTGCGCCGCTTCGCTGCGTCCGTCCGTTGCCGCGCGGGCGCGATGCCGGCGGCGTCTCCGGCTTTTGTCTCCGGCTTCCGCCGTCCCTACCAGTTGGCTTCCCGTTCCGGCGTGGCCGTGATGTTGTGGATCGACAGGTCCGCACCCTCGAATTCCTGTTCCGGATCGAGCCGGATGCCCACCGTCTTCTTCAGCGCACCGTAGACGAGGAACGCGCCCGCCGCCGCCATCGCGATCCCGCCTGCGGTGCCGATCAGTTGCGACACCAGCGACACGCCGCCGCGTCCGCCCAGCGCATGCAGGCCGAAGATACCGGCGGCGATGCCGCCCCAAGCGCCGCACAGCCCGTGCAGCGGCCACACGCCCAGCACGTCGTCGATCTTCCAGCGGTTCTGCGTCAGCGTGAACATCTTTACGAAAATGGCCGCGGCGATGCCGCCGGTGACCAGTGCGCCGAGCGGATGCATCAGGTCCGATCCGGCGCATACCGCGACAAGGCCGGCCAGCGGACCGTTATAGACGAAGCCCGGGTCATTGCGGCCGAGCCACAGGGCGATCAGAGTGCCGCCTGCCATCGCCATCAACGAATTGATGGCCACCAGTCCGCTGATCCTGTCCAGCGTCTGCGCGCTCATCACATTGAAGCCGAACCAGCCGACCGTCAGTATCCAGGCGCCGAGCGCGAGGAACGGGATGCTGGACGGCGGATGGGCTGCGATCGCACCGTCGCGGGTGTAGCGGCCGCGCCGTGCACCGAGCAGGATCACCGCCGGCAATGCCGCCCAGCCGCCGACCGCATGCACCACGACCGAGCCGGCGAAGTCGTGAAATTCGGCGCCGAAGACCGACTGCAGCCACGCCTGTACGCCGAAGCGCTGGTTCCAGGCGATGCCCTCGATGAACGGGTACACCAGCCCGACGAGGACTGCAGTGGCCGCGAGCTGCGGATGAAACTTCGCGCGCTCGGCGATGCCGCCGGAAATGATGGCCGGGATCGCGGCGGCGAAGGTCAGCAGGAAGAAGAAGCGGACCAGTTCGTAGCCGTGCCGGACGGCAAGGTCGTCCGCACTGCGGAAGAAGCCGATGCCGTAGGCAATCGCATAACCGATGAAAAAGTAGACGATCGTCGAGATGGCGAAATCGACTAAGATTTTGACCAGCGCATTCACCTGGTTTTTCTTGCGCACAGTACCGAGCTCGAGGAACGCGAATCCCGCATGCATCGCGAGGATCATGACCGCGCCGAGCAGAATGAACAGCGTGTCGGTACTGCTGTGAAGTTCTTCCATGCCAAAACTCTCCCAATATTAGTGCAGCGAATTCGACGAGACGTGGGCATACAGCAAGATCCATTCCAATATGGTGCAAAGCAAAAACGCTGAATTTTCATCGACTTGCCGAAAATCGGAATCAGCCGGCCGGGTGCCTCGCCCTGACGATGTGCAAATTGCGCGCCAAAAGAGGGAGCGGCCGTGATCCCGTGGATTGAGCCCGGCATGGCGTTTCCGGACCCGGCGCGCGCGTTGACCGAGAAGGATGGCGCGGCCGGGCTGCTTTGCGCCGGCGCCGACCTGTCGCCGGCACGCCTGCTCGACGCGTATCGGCGCGGCATCTTTCCCTGGTACTCGGAAGGGCAGCCGATCCTCTGGTGGAGTACCGACCCGCGCATGGTGCTGCGCACGAGCGAATTCTCGGTGTCCGACAGTCTCGCCAAGACGCTGCGCAAAGTGGAGCGCTCCCGCCTCGCCGGACCGCCCTCGGGCGAACGCTGGGACATCCGCTTCGATTCCGCCTTCGACGAAGTCATGCTGGCCTGCGCAACGCCGCGCGTCGACCGGCACGGCAATGTCGCCGGCACCTGGATCAACCACGACATCCTGCGCGGCTACGGCGCGTTGCACCGGATGGGCTACGCGCACTCGGCCGAAGCCTGGCTGGAAGGCCGGTTGGTCGGCGGCGCGTACGGCGTCTGCATCGGGCGCATGTTCTACGGCGAATCGATGTTCGCGCGCGTGTCGAACGCTTCGAAGATCGCGCTCGCCTACCTGGTGCATTTCCTGCGCGCACACGGCGTGGAGATGATCGACTGCCAGCAGGAAACCGCGCACCTCGCGTCGCTCGGCGCCGCGCCGATTCCGCGCGCCGTATTTCTCGCTCATTTGTACGATGCGATCAATCGGCCGCCGATTGCGCGATGGGAGCCGCGGCCGTTATATTGAAACCGCCGGCATCGCACCGCGACGGTTCTCGCCGCAGGCGGCCGCCGGCCCTCGGCATGGACGACCGGCAATGACGCATCTCAAGGATCTTCCCTTCTCGACGCTGCAGTTCTACGCGACGGCGCCTTACCCATGCAGTTATCTGGAACACAGGCAGGCACGCTCGCAGGTGGCCACGCCCTCGCACCTGATCAACGCCGACGTCTATTCGGAACTGGTGAAGAACGGTTTCCGGCGCAGCGGCATCTTCACCTACCGCCCCTACTGCGACGGTTGCCAGGCCTGCACGCCGGTGCGGGTGCGCGCGGACCTGTTCACGCCGAACCGCAGCCAGCGGCGCGCCTGGAAGCAGCACAGCGACCTGAAAGCCTTCGTCACCACGCTGGCCTATGCGCACGAGCACTACAGCCTCTACCTGCGCTACCAGGCGGTGCGCCACGCAGGCGGCGGCATGGATCACGACAGCCGCGACCAGTACGCCCAGTTCCTGCTTCAGAGCAAGGTGAATACGCGGCTGGTGGAATTTCGCGACAGGGCGGGCGTGCTGCGGATGGTAAGCATCATCGACGTGCTCGACGACGGCCTGTCGTCGGTCTACACCTTCTACGATCCCGACGTCGAGGGCGTCTCCTTCGGCACCTACAACATCCTGTGGCAGATCGAGCAGGCCCGGCAGCTCGGCATGTCGCACGTCTATCTCGGCTATTGGATCGAGCAGAGCCGGAAGATGGCGTACAAGGTGAATTTCCGGCCGCTCGAGGCGCTGCGCGCTGGGCAGTGGGAACGGCTCTGACAACGCGATTCGACGGCCCGCCATCCGCGGTCCGACCGACCGCACTGCGCTAGAATGCCGGCTTTTCTCCCGCCGCCCGGTCGCGGCGGCAACGCACATCCTCCGCCGTGTCCAGCCGACTCCTCTATTCGCTCTTCCGCCCGCTGGCGTTCAGCCTCGATCCCGAACATGCGCACGAATTGACGTTGCGCGGCCTGCGTCACTTTGGCGCGACGGACGCGGGCCGGTTGTTTCCCCGGCCGCCGTCCGACCCGCGTCAGGTAATGGGCATCATCTTCGACAACCCGGTCGGCCTCGCCGCCGGCCTCGACAAGGACGGTGCCTGCATCGACGGCCTGGCCGCGCTCGGCTTCGGATTCATCGAGGTCGGCACGGTGACGCCGCGGCCGCAGCCCGGCAATCCGAAACCGCGCATGTTCCGGCTGCCCGAGGCGAACGCGATCATCAACCGGATGGGCTTCAACAACGGCGGCGTCGATGCATTCGTCGCGAACGTGCGCGCCTCGCGCTTCCACCAGGAGCGCCAGGGCGTGCTCGGCCTGAACATCGGCAAGAACGCCGACACGCCGATCGAGCGCGCCGCCGACGACTACCTCCACTGCCTGGAAAAGGTGTATCCGTACGCGAGCTACGTGACGGTCAACATCTCGTCGCCGAACACCAAGAACCTGCGGCAACTGCAGAGCGCATCCGAACTCGACCTGCTGCTGTCCCGCCTCAAGTCGGCGCAGCGCGAGCTGACCGACATCCACGCCCGCCATGTGCCGATCGCGGTCAAGATCGCGCCCGACATGGACGCCGAGCAGGTGAAGTCGGTCGCCGACGCGCTGTTGCGGCACGACATGGACGGCGTGATCGCGACCAACACCACCGTCGCGCGCGATGCCGTCGTCGGGCTGCGGCACGGTCAGGAAGCCGGCGGCCTGTCCGGCGCGCCGGTGTTGCGGACGTCGAACGAGGTGATCCGCCTGCTGAAGGCCGAACTCGGCGATGCGATGCCGATCATCGGCGTCGGCGGCATCCTGTCCGGCGCCGACGCGCGCGCCAAGGTCGAGGCCGGCGCGTCGCTGATCCAGCTCTACACCGGGCTGATCTACCGCGGCCCGAGCCTCGTCCGCGAATGCGCCGACGCGCTGCGCGCGGCGCGCTGATCCGGTTTTTTCTCGCCCCGTCCTTGTCAGTGACCCGGCTCCGCATGCCGGGATCGCGAGGAAACTTGTGCCAGCCCAAGCCGCCCGGCGGCCGGCGTGTCTAGCATCGTGCAGACATTCCGAAGCGCCATGCACATCGACAGCCTTACCAGCCATACGAACGGCACGTCCGCGCCCGCGAGCGAGGCGCCCGACGTCGCGCGTCAAGCCGGGTTGCGCTACGTCACCGACGACAAACCGGGCATCCGCCGGATTTCGGCGAGCGATGGTTACCTTTATACCGGGCCGAACGGCGAGCCGGTGGATACGCCGGACATACTGGCGCGCATCAAGTCGCTGGCGATTCCGCCGGCCTGGACCGACGTCTGGATTTGCATGAAGGAAAACGGCCACCTGCAAGCCACCGGCCGCGACGCACGGGGCCGCAAGCAGTATCGCTACCATCCGCGCTGGCGCGCGGTACGGGACGAGAACAAGTACGACCGGATGGCGCATTTCGCGCAGGCGCTGCCGCTGATCCGCAGCCGGGTCGAACACGACATGGGTTTGCCCGGCATGCCGCGCGAGAAAGTCCTCGCCACCGTGGTTCATCTGCTGGAGGTGACGATGATGCGCGTGGGGAACGAGGAATACGCGCGGCAGAACCGCTCCTACGGCTTGACGACGCTGCGCGATCGCCACGTGCAAATCGACCAGGGCACGCTGCAATTCCGTTTCCGCGGCAAGAGCGGCGTGAAGCACTCGATCCGCGTCGCCGACCGCCGGCTCGCGCGCATCGTCCGCCAGATGCGCGACCTGCCCGGCCAGACGCTGTTCCAGTACGTCGACGACGACGGGGCGCTGCATCCGATCGATTCCAGCGACGTCAACGGCTACCTGCGCGAAATCGCGGGGCAGGACTACACCGCGAAGGACTTCCGGACCTGGGCCGGCACCATGCTGGCGGCCCTGGCGCTGCGGGAGGCGGAAACGTTCGAGAGCGAAGCGCAGGCGAAACGGATCGTCAGCGTGGCCGTCGGCGCAGTCGCCGAACGGCTCGGCAATACGCCGGCGGTCTGCCGCAAGTGCTACATCCATCCGGTGGTGCTGGACGCTTATCGGGACGGTTCGATCGCCATGCTGGCTCAGACGGCGATGGCGATCGACGCCAATCCCGAGGACAAACATGCCTTGAACGCCGAGGAACAATCGATCGTCGCCCTGCTGCTGCAACACGCTTGCGACGCTGCGACGACGACCGCCCGCCGCAGCGCCAAACCTCGCAGCATCAAGCGAAAACGAGAGGCCAGATGATCACTGCCCATGTGACGGCGGCCATCAACAGGGAGACGAAGACTGCCGCGCTGCCGAGATCCTTCGCCTTCTTCGACAGCGGGTGACGTTCGAGCGACACCCGGTCGACCACCGCCTCGATTGCGGAATTCAGCAATTCGACGACGAGCACCCAGACCAGCGACGCGCCCAGCAGGAGCCGCTCGACGACCGGCAACGGCAGCAGGCAGGCGACGAACAGGCCCGGCAGGACGAGCGCCAGTTCCTGCCGGAACGCGTGTTCGGTCGCCCAGGCTGCTTGCAAGCCTTCGAGCGAATGACGAAGCGCGCCGGCGATGCGCGTCATGCCGCTACGGCTTTTGAAACCGCTGGCTTCCTGAGGGAATCGTTCGGACATGGCGAAATGAGAGAAAAAGATCGGCAGTGAAAGCCGGGGGCGATTCGGCATGGCACCGCGACATCCCGGCCACGACATGCCAGCGGGATTTCAGTCGTCGCCAGCACAACATTCCGATCAGTGGTTGAAAAATTTCCAAGCGTCAATTAGAGCGAGGGCAATGCCCGAAAATCTTTTTCACCATATGATATAAGGCAATCCTATCGCAACGCATTATTGCCGATGAAGACCGACATTCTTCCTGCTACCGACAAGACTTCCATCCAGGTGATCGAGCGCATGACGACCTTGCTCGACGCATTGGCACTCTACCCGGATCCGGTCAGCCTCAAGGAACTGTCCCGGGTTACCGGCCTGCATCCGTCTACCGCGCACCGGATTCTCAACGATCTGGTCGCCAAACGCTTCGTCGATCGCGCCGAGCCGGGCTCCTACCGGCTCGGCATGCGGCTGCTGGAACTGGGGAACATCGTCAAGAGCCGCCTCGACGTGCGCGAAGCGGCGCTGAATTTCATGCGGGCGCTGCACCGCAAGACGCACCAGACCGTCAACCTGTCGGTGCGTCAGGGCGACGAAATCGTGTATATCGACCGCGCGTTTTCGGAGCGTTCCGGCATGCAGGTGGTCCGGGCCATCGGCGGACGCGCGCCGCTGCACCTGACGTCGGTCGGCAAGCTGTTCCTGTCTGCGGACGATCCGAAGACCGTGCGCGCCTATGCGGCCCGCACCGGCCTCGCGGGCCATAACAAGAATTCGATTACCGAACTGAACCGACTGGAGCGCGAGTTGAGCCTGGTGCGTACCCGAGGCTATGCGCGGGACAACGAGGAACTTGAACTCGGCGTGCGCTGCATGGCGGCCGGCATCAAGGACGATTCTGGGCGCATCGTCGCAGGACTGTCGATCTCGGCGCCCGCGGATCGCCTGCAGGAGGATTGGGTCGCCGACCTGGTGACGACGGCCGGTGAAATCTCGACGGTCCTCGGCTTTTCGCCGACCCTGCCGCAGCAGCATTGAGACCAACGACAGCGGCGTGGCCGTATCGTCCCGAATCAATGATGTATCGAAAGAATTGATTTCCGGAGCCCGCGCCATCGGGCTCCGGACCGGACATCAGGCGTCCGGCGCACTCGCGACGGCGGGACTGTGCGTCACCTCTTGGAACTTGCCGCTGTTCAGCCATTTGCGGATGCGGCTTGCATCCGCGATGCGCGACATCTTGCCCTTCGAATCCAGGAATACCATCACGACCGCGCGCCCGGCGATTTTCGCCTGCATCACGAGGCAGCGGCCGGCCTCGTTGATGAAGCCGGTTTTCTGCAGTCCGATGTCCCAGTCCGGGTTCGACACCAGGTGGTTGGAGTTCGCGTACTGCAACGAGTAGTGGCCGGGCGTCACCATGTACTTCTGATCGGTGGAGTATTGGCACAGGATCGGGTACTCGTGCGCCGCGACGACCAGCTTGGCGAGATCGCGCGCGCTGGCCACGTTGTGGCTGGACAGGCCCGTCGAGTCGACGTAGTGGGTATCGTTCATGCCGAGCGCCTTGGCCTTGGCGTTCATCGCCGCCACGAACGCCGGCAGGCCGCCCGGGTAGTTGCGTCCCAGTGCCGAGGCAGCGCGATTCTCGGAACTCATCAGCGCGATGTGCAGCATGTTCGCCCGGGACAGCTTGGAGCCGATGCGCAGCCGCGAACTGGTGTTCTTCTCGTGGTCGATATCGTCGGTGGTGACCTCGATCACCTCGTCCATGTCCTGGTGCGCCTCGACCACGACCAGGGCCGTCATCAGCTTGGTGATCGAGGCGATCGGCAACGCGACGTCGGAGTTCTTGTCCAGCAGCACCTGGGAGGTGGCCTCGTCGAGCACCAGCGCGACGTTCGAACGCAGATCAAGCGGATCGTGAGTGGCGTTCAGGCCGGCCAGTTCGCCGGCCGACAGCACCGGCGGGACCGCCGGGACGATCTGGCGCGCGACGCGGTGATAGACGACGCGACGCTTGCCATGGGAGACCACCACCTTCCGGACCAGTTTCTCGTGCGGATCGAGCGAACCGTCGTGTTCGGTTTCCGCGGTGTGAGAAGCCGCCTTGCGGGCATGGTGACGGGTACTGCTTTTTTTGTGGATTCGTTTCTTGGCGACAGTCTTGGCCGACGTCGGATTCGACTCCTGGGCCGTAGCCGGCGGCAGAACCGCGCAGGACAGACAGGATAGTGCCAGCGCTGCCAGCGCGGATTTGACCATTTTTCAGTTCCCCTTGATGCAAAATACGTGTCGCTTGCAGTGTAGCAAAACAACGAAAAACTGCAAGAGAATGAATCAGTTAGCGCAACAAACTAACGCAAATTCTACTTTTTGGCTTACGGCAAGAACAGCCGACCCGCGCGAACTCGCCGCGTACCGATGATGCATCGTGCGCGGCGAAAAACTCTTGCAAAGGATCAAGCTTTCTTCATTGAATCGACCGTACAGGCCACTAACGGCGGCTTGCCGTCGAAGTTGACGCATTCAATCAAAAAATTTTGCGAAGCCGGACACCGGTTCGCGCTCGGTACGCAACGTATTCTCGATCCGTTGCGGATCCGCATAGCCCAGAGCCATTCCGGCTACCACGATCTCGTTGCCGGGCAGAGACAGTTCCTGCGCGACGATTGCGTGAAATTGTGCGAAGGCGGCTTGCGCACAGGTGTCGAGCCCGCGGCCGCGCGCGGCGATCATGATGTTTTGCAGGAACATGCCGTAGTCGAGCCAGGAACCGGTTTCGAGGACGTCATCGATCGTGAAGATGATGCCGACCGGCGCGTCGAAGAAGCGGAAATTGCGACCGTGCTGCGCGTGCATGCCGGCCTTGTTTTCCCGGGTCAGGCCGAGCAGTCCGTACAGGTCCCATCCCACCCTCCTGCGCCGTTCGATGTACGGCGACGTCCAGCGTCGCGGGTAGTAGCGGTAGCGCGGAGCGTGCGCCGCGGCAGATTCGGGATCGTCGTAGGCGGCCAGCACCGCCGCCGACAGCCGTTCCTTCGCCGCGCCGGTCAGCACGTATGCTTTCCAAGGTTGCGTGTTGGTGCCCGACGGCGCCCGCGCCGCGACTGCCAGGATGCTCTCGACGTCTTCCCTGGCGACCGGGGTCGGCAGGAAGGCGCGCACCGAGCGCCGCGAGGCGATCGCCGCGTCCACGAGTCGTTGCTGTTCGGTCCGGATCATGACAGCGGGCAGGAGCGGAAATATCGATGCGGCGTCATTTGCGGATCACGAAGGCCACGCCCAGGACGGCGACCGCCATCCCGGCCAGACCGAGAAAACCCAGTTGCTCGCCGAACATCAGCCACGCCATGATCGCGGTCGTCGGCGGGGTCAGGTAGAGCAGGCTCGTGACTTGCGTGGCCGCGCTTTTGCGGATCAGGGCGAACAGCAGGAAGATCGCGCCGATCGACAGCGCGGCAATCGCCCACAGCAGCGCGCCGATGAAATGCGGCGTCCACCGGACCGCCGAAAAGCCGGGATCGAGATGCTCGAAATACATCGCGAACGGCAGCGTGACGGCAATGGAAGCAGCAAACTGGATCGCGGTGCCGGTGCGCAGGTCGAAATGGGGACAGTACTTCTTCTGGTACAGCGTGCCGAGCGTGATCGACAGCAAAGCCATGACGCACAGCCAGAGACTCGCCGCCGACAGGCCGTGCAGCGACAGGCGCGCCGCCACCACCAATCCCACGCCGCACAATCCGAGCACCAGTCCCAGCCACTGCCGGCGGCCGACCGATTCGCCGAGCAAAGGCGCGGCGAACGCGGTCAGCACCGGCTGCAGGCCGACGATCAGCGCCGACAGGCCGGCCGGCATGCCGAGCTTGATCGCAGTCCAGACGCCGCCCAGGTAGCCGGCCTGCAGCAGCACACCGGCTATCGCGATGTGACCCGCTTTGCCGGTCGGCCAGGGCGCGCGCATGACCAGAACCAGCGGCACCAGCACGGCGAGCACACCGAGAAAACGCAGGATCAGGAAGGTCAGCGGCGGCGCGTACGGCAGCCCGAATTTCGCCACCACGAACCCGGTGCTCCAGATCAGCACGAAAACGAAAGGCATCGTGCCGAGCACGTAAGGGTGCGCCAGCCAGCCTGCGGCGAGCGGTCGCGCGGCGGTTCGAGCTTCGGCTGCTCGAGGCTCGGTCGAAGGGACGGAAGACGAGGATGGAGAGGAACAGGACATGATCAGCAGACCGCCCGCAGACGGCGGCCGGCCGGCGCCGGACCGCGAAAGCGCGCGGCAATCGAAATGGTTTGGACATGAATGGCGACGCTGTCTTCGATGCGGCGGCCATAGCCGCCCGCCATTGCGATCGCCACCGGGATACCGCGTTCGGCGGCTGCGCGCAGCACGCGCTCGTCGCGGTGCGCCAACCCGTCGAAGCTCAGCTTGAGACGCCCCAGCCGGTCGCCCTCGTGCGGATCGGCGCCGGCCAGATAGATGATCAATTGCGGATCGAACCGCCGGAACAGCGTCGCCAGAGCATCGTCCAGGGCATCGAGATAGGCGTCGTCGCCGGCGCCGTCCGGAAGCGCGACGTCGAGATCGCTCGCCTGTTTGGTGAACGGATAGTTGCGCTCGCCGTGCAGCGACAGCGTGAACACCGAGTCGTCGTTTTGCAGAATGGCGGCAGTGCCGTCGCCCTGATGCACGTCGAGATCGACCACCGCAACCCGCGTCGCACGCCGCTCGGCCTGCATCAGCCGGGCGGCTACCGCGGCATCGTTGAACACGCAGAAGCCTTCGCCATGGTCGGCGTGCGCATGGTGCGTACCGCCGGCCAGGTTGGCCGACACCCCGTCCTCGCACGCAGCGCGGCAGGCCGCGATGGTGGCGCCGGTCGAGCGCCGCGAGCGCTCGACCATCGCGGCGGACCAGGGAAAGCCGATCGCCTTCTGCTCTGCAGGAGCGAGGGAACCCTCGCGCACGCGGCGGATGTAGTCGGGATGGTGAGCCAGCGCAAGCACGCCGTCGGTTGCCGCCGGCGCCTCCTCGAACACCAGACCGGGAATCTGTTCCATCGCTCCTTCCCGGATCATCCGGTATTTGCGCATCGGGAAGCGGTGCTCCGGCGGCAACGGGAGGACGAAATGATCGCTGTAGAACGCTTTCAAGGGCGGGATTCCGGCGCGCGGGGAAGCGGCCGAGTCTATCATGCGCGGCTTTTCGGCGTGCCCCGTTGCTGCGCTCGCGCGGTGCGGCACCGGGCCGAGGCAGGACGCTGGACAGCCTCGCACCGCAGGACAGCAAAAAGGGGCAATCTTGAGAAGAAACTATTTCCGAATGGAATTTTTAACGGCAGTTGCAGGCTAATTAAATGTAATTTCGCGAATTTTGCGCTTGACTTCCCTTTTGCGCCTTCTACAATTGGACATTGTGCATTGCACAACTATCGCTGGGACTACCCACACCGGACTTCATCCAACCGAACGAGAGGAAAAACGATGGCAACGATGAGCGAACAATGGACGGCGGCAACGCGCATGAGCCTGGAATCGCAAGTGGCGCTGATGACCAATCTGAGCGCGAAGGCATTCGAAGGCGTACAGAAACTGATCGACCTGAACGTCACGGCAGCGCGCAGCACGCTGGACGAATCCACCGCGACGATGCGGCAACTGATGTCGGCCAAGGATCCGCAGGAATTCCTGTCGATGTCGTCGGCGCAGGCGCAACCGACGATCGAAAAGGCGCTGTCCTACGGCCGCCACCTGGCAAGCATCGCTTCCTCGACGCAGGCCGAACTGGCCCGGACGACCGAGGAACAGATCACGACCGCGAACCGCAGGTTCGTGGATCTCATGGAACAAGCGACGCAGAATGCGCCGGCCGGTTCCGAGAACGTGCTGGCGATGGTGCGTTCCGCAATCGGCAACGCGAATGCCGGCTACGAGCAGTTCAGCCGCACCTCGCGTCAAGCGGCGGATGCGATGCAGGCGAACGTGGCGAATGCGATGAACCAGTTCTCGCAACCTGCACCGAGCAACGGCGCCTCCGCGTCGAACGTCGTGGCCGACGCTGCCCAGCAGGTGAAAACCGCGTCGCCGATGCCCGCGGCAACGACTAGCGGCCGCACGCGCTGATCCGCCCCGGCGCCCTTCCCCCGAACGCCCCGCCAGCCGGGGCGTTTTTTCGTCCGGCGGTACTGCGGCTTCCCGGCGCTCAGGCCGGATGCACGCCGTCGTCCGGCATCGGCGGCTCGACCATCTCGTAGGGCGCGCGATGCGCATCGAGGCCTTCGAGCAGCTGCGCGAACGCCGGCGCGATCGCCTGCCGCTCGCCTTTCACGCCCAGCTCGATGTGCCGGCGCGAGCCGTCTTCCCCGACGCTCGGCAGGCTGAACACCCTGACGCCGCGATGCGTCGCCTCGATCGCTTCCATCAGTGGCGTCAGCGTCGATTCCATCGCATCGAACACCCGCACCGACCGCTCGGTCTGCGTGCCGCGGTGGAAGAGGTCCGCGTGATGCGTGTCGAGCGCCCATTCGATCATCGGCCACGCCATCACCGGGAATCCCGGAACGAAATAGTGCCGGCCGCGGCCCGAAAGGTTGGCCACCGAAAAGCCGGGGATCTTGTTGTACGGATTCGGCACGATGTCGGCCGTCGCCGGGAATTCGCCCATCCGCAGGCGTTCGCGGTTGCCGGGGGAATCGAGCGACACTTCGCGCCCTTCGGCCCTGGCCACCTCGAGGATCCGCTCGCCGATGCGTTCCGCCGCCTCCGGATGCAGCGCCAGCGGCACGCCGAGCGCCGCCGCCGCGCATTGCCGGGTGTGATCGTCGGGCGTCGCGCCGATGCCGCCGCAACTGAACACGACGTCGTCGCCGGCCAGCGTGCGGTGCAGCGTCGCGGTGATCGCTTCCCGGTCGTCGCCGAGGTAGTTCGCCCAGCCGAGCTGCAGTCCGCGCGCCTTGAGCAGCTCGACCACCTTGGGGAAATGCTTGTCCTGCCGTTTTCCGGAGAGGATTTCGTCGCCGATGATAATGAGTCCGATCGCCATCTGTTCGCCTGTTGTCCGCCGCGTCATGTCAAAACGCTACCTTAACCGAAAACGCGGTGCCGCTTCGGCGGCTCAGTAGTTGACGATCAGGGTGGCGCGGAACGAGCGCGATTCGATCGGGTGCAGGTGCACGTCGGGGACGCCGGCGGCCGGCTCGCCGGGCAGCCGCGAAACGTAGTAGTAATCGATGGCCGAATCCTGCCGGTCGGTCAGGTTGTAGCCTTCCAATTCGAGGCGGACCATCTGGCTGATTCGATAGCCGATGCGGCCGTTCAGCGTCATCGTGCTGTTCGAGCGCACGCTGTTGTCCTCGATCAGCGGGCGCGGACCGAAATAGCGGAACTGCAGTCCGCCGAACCAGGGACCGACATGGTCGACCGCCAGCGCGACGGACGCCACGCCTTCCACCGCTCCCGGAATCCGGTTGCCGGCCGGGTCGCTGTCACGGAAACGGGCGCGGGCGAACGCGAGATCGGCATCGACGCTGAGCCAGTCCTTCGGCTTGTAATAGTTCGAGAACTCGACCCCGACACGGCGGCTCGGCCGGCTGGCTTCGGTGGTGCCGGCATCGCCGGCGAATACCAGCTCCGAATCGAAGTCGAGCCGGTAGAGCGAGAATGCGCTCTGCAGCCCCGGCAACGGTGAGGTCCGGACACCGACTTCGACGCCCTTCGAGCGCACCAGCGCCGGCGCCGGTTGCACCGCCTCACCGGTTTTCGGATCGATCTGGATCGTCGTGCCGCGCGCATCGTTGCTGTGAAAGCCGGTGCCAAGATTCAAGTAATACTCGGTCTTCGCCCACGGCCCGAAGATGAAGCCGAGTTTCGGGCTGGCCATGCTGTCCGTGACGCTGCCCGAATTGAGCGGATCGTCGCTGCGCACCTTGTTGTGGAAAACGTCTTCGCGCAGACCGGCGACGGTGCGGAAATGCTCGCTCCAATAGGTCGTGTTCTCGAAGAATGCGCCGGCGCTGGTCTCGACGATATGATCGCGGCGCGTCACCGACACCGTTTCGCGCGCCACGGTGCCGAGCAGGCCGTTATGGATGTTGTCGTTCTGCAGTTGCAGCCCGACCTTGTTTTCTCCCTCGCGGCCCAGCCACTTCACCTGCCACGCATGCACCACGTTCAAGCCGGACGTGACGCGCCGGTCCGGCTGGGCGAACTGGTCGCCGTTGACCGGATCGTCGAGAAAGTAGGTGAAGTTCGAGAACAGGTCGAGCCCGGAATCGATGACGTACGCATTGATCTGCGTAATGCCGGTCGCGGTCTTGTCGTGCCACGCGCCCGACAGGCTGTAGCGATGCGACATGCCGCCGTCGGTCTGGTCGATCGCATCGAAGCGCCCGATCGCGCCGCTTTCCGCCGCGCGTTGCGGAATCTGGTCGGTCGCATGCCATCTGCCGTGATACGCCATGCCGGTGACGTTGAAGCCGTTGGCAGCGTTGCCTTCGCTGTAGCGCAGCACGCCGTTGACCTTCCGGTAGTCGTCGGGTTGCGTGAAAGGGCCGTCGTTGTGGAACAGCTCCAGCGCATACAGCAGATGCCCGTTCCCGAATGCCGGCGAATTGGCCAATAGCGTGCGTGCATAGCCGCGCTGGCCGAGACCGATGCTGGCGATGCCCTGCGGCAGCGTGTCGGCGTAGCGGATGTGGACCGCGCCGGCGGACGCGAAGTCGCCTTCTTCCGCGTAATACGGTCCCTTTCGGTATTCGAGCCGGTCGATCAGTTCGGGAATCAGGAAATTCAGATCGGTCCAGCCCTGGCCGTGCGCGTGGCTGCGCTGGTTGACCAGCATGCCGTCGACCGTGGTACGGAGGTCGGTGCCGTGGTCGAGGTTGAAGCCGCGCAGGTAGAACTGGTTGGCCTTGCCTTCGCCGCTGTGCTGGCTGACGATCAAGCCGGGCACCGCCTCGAGCGTTTCGCCGGGTCGGTAGACGGTGCGCGCGTCCAACTGCTTTTGCGTGACGACCCCGGAATTGGCGGACTCGGCGATCCCGGTCTGGTCGAGGCGCGAGCCTTGCACGACTACCGGGGCGAGCGTCTTGTCCGGCGCGGCGGCGGATTGCGCGAAGGCGCAGGCGGTCTGCAGGCCGAGCGCGAGAGCGATCGTCAGGCGCGATCGGCGCTTTCCTTCGTTTTGCATGCGGCGTTCCCGGCGGTCGAGGAAGAGAGGCGGCCCCAACAGGGCCGGCAGCGGCACATGTCGTTATGACATCACAGGACGCCGCATGACTTGTACGGCCGCCCTGCTCCGCCGGATGCGCGGCGGCGGACCGCGTTCAGGCCGGATCGTCTGCCGGCAAGACCGGGAATGCCGGAAATGGCGGCTCGCGCAGCGCCGCGAGCGCGGCCAGGCAATAGTGCTCGAACCAGAGCCCGGTCAACGTGAACACCAGCACGTACAGCCAGATCGAGCCGGCCGCGATCACCGGGAACAGCACCACCGTCAGCGCACCGCCGAGCCACAGCAGCGTCGGCGCGGCGCCGAGCGCGCCGGTGGCCGCGCCGATCAGCAGCAGCGGCAACCGGTGACGCTTCAGGATGGCGACGCGCTCCTCGGCGTCGGCATGCTCGGCCAGCGCGTCGTAGACCATCACGCGGTAGGTCAGCCAGCCCCACAGCAGCGGATGGACGAGGAAGGTGAACGGCGGCACCAGCGCCAGAGGCAGCGTGACGATCCACAGCACGATGAACACCAGGAACACGCTTGCGAAGGTCCAGACGCTGCCGAGGAAAGTGCCGCCGCGGCGCGCTTCGAGCGCCGGGTAGTAGCGGCGCGCGACATGGCGCGCGATCGCCGGCATCGCGAACATGCCGACGAACAGCAGCGCGGTGACGATCATCAGCGGCAGCAGCAGCCACATCGCGGCCAGCGGTACCACCGCCGCCTTCAGCGCGCCGAGACCGATCCAGGCGAGCGCGACGCCGGCGCCGCGGAACCACTGGTGCTCGGCGAACAGTTGCTGGAGCCAGTCGATCGCCGGCTGCAGGCCGAACCAGAGCACCACCGCCCACACCAGCACCGACACCGCGAACGGCGCCAGCGTCAGCAGCAGCATGCGGGGATGGAGTTGCGACAGGACCGCGCGGCCCAGCGTGACCGCCAGCATGTGCAGCGGCGACATCGGCGCGATGCGGCGCCGGGTGTGACCACCATTGCGGCCCTCATTGCAGCGATCAGTGCGGCTCTCAGGCACGCGTCTTCCGCGAGAACTCGACCACCCGCTTCAGCCCCAGCCACTGCTGTTCCCAGAACCCGCGGCCGTAATTGCGCCCCTTGCCTTGCGGCGCGGGAAGCTGGTCGCGCACGCCGGTCGCCTCGAAGCCGTCGGCGAAGCGGGCGGTACCGAACAGGATGTCCCAGGCCGGCAGCAGCACCGCGAAATTGTGGCCGCCGAGCGTGCCCTTGCCGCCGGTCTCGTGGCCGAT
>JBQCGO010000215.1:0-3127 GCA_051955575.1 Burkholderiaceae bacterium | reverse complement strand
TAGGCATTGAGCGCGGGCGCCATCTCGGCGTCGATCAGTTTCTGGGCCTCGGGCGCATTGCCCTGCTGCTTGACGGCCACCACGTTCTTCCGCTTGGCGAGGTAGTAGGCGCGGCGCTCCCCCACCGTCTTGAACAAGGCCGCCTCGGCCGGCGCTTCGAGTGATGCCGACAGTGCATCCTGCAACGTCGAGATCCGCTTGCTGTCAGCCGCAATCTGGCTCTGGAAATATTTGTCGGTGTCCGCGTCGCTGCTGCGCACGACAGCCAGCGCGCGGATGCCGTTGGCGGTGGTGGCGGCAAGCCACTCCTCGGCCTGCTGCTCCTTGCGCAGCAAGTCGCCCACCGCATGCTCGCTGGCATCGCGAACGTGATGAAGGCGCTGGATGCCCAATGCCGTCATTGCCGTCATCAGCAACAGCAGCATCCCGAACCCGATACCCAATCGGGCACCGATCCGGAATCGATCAAGAATCATGTTGTCTCCTGGATGATTGTTATTGGATTGTTATTGGATTGTCATTGTCTTGGCGCCTCGACCGGCGTCGGCCGGCGTGCGGATCGTTTCGCCGTTGCCGGCACGCGCTCCGGGCCGGATGGCAAGCCTCCGGCTGCCGGGTGCAACGGCAACCTGTTCTTTTACGACAGCCAATGCAAGACCTTGACCGGAACCCGATAAATATTGCCCGAACGGTCAATTCGCAAAATGACCGGACGATCCGCCGCCGGACCCGCTTGAAGAACGGACCGTGTCCAGGCAAGGAACGCCGTATCGGTTCATCATCTGCGCAAAATCGCGCAGGCGGTGCGCCCGCAAGCCGAGGTGCGATCCCGGAAACGTTCACGAATCGAAAAGCATTTTCCCCATGACCTTTTCCCTGACAGATGCCGAAGAAACCCGGCACCGGCCTGCCGCCGCGAAGCGCCTCGCGGCCTGCTTGCGGTGCATGCTCTGCGCCGTCGCCACCGTGGCCGCGATCAGTGCGCAGGCCCGGGAACCGGATGTGCCCGACACGATGGCGCAGCGTGCGCTGGCCTGCGCCGCCTGCCACGGCAAGGAAGGCCGCGCAACCAGCGAAGGCTACTTCCCGCGCATCGCCGGCAAGCCGGCCGGCTACCTGTACAACCAGTTGATCAACTTCCGCGAGGGCAGGCGCCGCTATCCGCCGATGACTTACATGGTCGACCACCTGTCGAATGCCTACCTGCGCGACCTGGCCGACTATTTTGCGGGCCTGCATCTTCCCTATCCGCCGCCGCAGGCTCCGGAAGCCGGCCCCGATGCCTTGGCGCGGGCGCGCACGCTCGTCATGTCCGGGGACGCGTCGCGCAACATACCCGCGTGCATCGCTTGCCACGGACAGACGCTGACCGGACGGCTGCCCGCCATCCCGAGCCTGCTGGGTCTGTCGCGCGACTACCTCAACGGCCAGTTCGGCGCCTGGCGGACCGGCTCGCGCCACGCCGTTGCGCCCGACTGCATGCGCGAGATCAGCGACCGGCTCGCGCCGGAAGAGATTGCGGCGATATCGAACTGGCTGGCGTCCCGGCCCATTCCCGCCGACATGGCGCCCGCGCCGCCGTCCGCGGCGCCGCTGCCGATGGCCTGCGGCAGCGTCCCCCGATAAGCGAGCGCCCCCATGAAACGTTTCCTGCTGGCCCTCCTTGCGCTGGCCATCCTCGTCCCGATCGCGATCGTCGCGTTCCAGACGCTGCATGACCCCGGCAGCGACGAACCCGCCGCGCCGGTAGTCGATCGTCGCGCGCAAGCGGCGCGCGGCGCCTACCTGGCGCGCGCCGGCAACTGCATGGCGTGCCACACGGCACGCGGCGGCGCGGCCTATGCCGGCGGCAGGCCGATCGCCACGCCGTTCGGCGACGTCTATGCGTCGAACATCACGCCGGACCGGGCGACCGGCATCGGCGCCTGGACGGCCGACGACTTCTGGCGCGCGCTCCACAACGGCAAGTCGAAAGACGGCAGCTTCCTGTACCCCGCCTTCCCTTACACCAGCTTCACCAAGGTCACCCGGGCGGATTCGGATGCGCTGTTCGCCTACCTCGGGACGATTCCCCCGGTCGCCCGGCAGAACCGGCCGCACGACCTGCACTTTCCGTTCAACCAGCGCATCCTGCTGGCCTTCTGGCGGACGCTGTATTTCGAGCCGGGCACGTTCCGCGAGCAGCCCGGCAAAGGCGCGGAATGGAACCGCGGCGCCTATCTGGTCCAAGGGCTCGGCCATTGCAGCGCCTGCCATACCGCCCGCGATTTCCTCGGCGGCACCACAGGCAGCGACAAGCTCGCCGGCGGCATGATTCCGATGCAAAACTGGTACGCGTCGTCCCTGACCGCCGATCCGCAGGCCGGTCTCGCGGACTGGACGGTCGCCGAAGTCGCGCAATTCCTGCAGGCCGGCGTGTCCTCGCGCGGCGCGGTGTTCGGTCCGATGGCGGAAGTCGTCGCCGGCAGCCTGCAGCACCTTTCGAACGCCGACGTCGAGGCGATGGCGGTCTACCTGAAGTCGATGCCGAGCACCGCGCCCGCCGGCCCGCGCAAGCTGGCCGAAGCGTCGCCGCAGGCCGAAGCCGTGCTGGAGCAAGGCAGGAAACTGTACGAGACGCACTGCGCGGATTGCCACGGAAAGAACGGCAAGGGCGCGCCGCCGGCCTACCCGCCGCTTGCCGGTGCACGCTCGCTGACCGCGTCGTCGCCGGTCAATCCGGTACGTATCGTCCTGCTCGGCGGTTTCCCGCCGTCGACCGAACGCAATCCCCAGCCGTACGGGATGCCGCCTTTCGCGGCCACGCTGAACGACGCCGAAGTCGCCGCGGTGGTCTCGTATGTGCGCACCGCATGGGGCAACCAGGCCGGCATGGTGTCGCCGATCGATGTCGTTCGCCTCCGCGGCGTGTCGGCCGAGTAACGGCGATCCGACGCTCCAAGGACAAGAAAAGGGCCGCGACTGCGGCCCTTTTCATTCATCGGAATCCGAAACGGCGGTTCAGAACTCTTCCCAGTCGTCGCCGGCCGTCGTGGTCCTGGCGGCTGGTTGAGCGGTCCGGCGTGCCGGCAACGCGCCGGCTGCCTTGAGGGCCTTCGGCTTGACCGCCGGCTTCGACATGGGAACT
>JBQCGO010000214.1:0-11623 GCA_051955575.1 Burkholderiaceae bacterium | reverse complement strand
CGCAACGCATGCACCTCGCGCGGCGCGGCGGCGGCCAGGTCGACCCACGGCGCGCCGGCGTCGCCACGCACGCGCACGCTGCCGCCGCCGGCGCGGTAGTTGCCCTACAGGCAGCGCAAGAGCGTGCTCTTGCCGGCGCCGGACGGCGCATGGATCACCACGCATTCGCCGGCGTCCACGTCCATGTCGACGCCGTCCAGGATCGGCAACTGCAAACCGCCCTGGAGATGCAGCGTGAATTGCTTGGACAGGCCGCGCACCGCGATGCGCCGTTCGGCGGGAAATGTCTGTTCGGTCATGGCAGGGAAGGAAGTGATTCAGGCGTGCAGCACCGACGACACCAGCAGCTGCGTGTACGGATGCTGCGGATCGTCGAGCACCTGGTCGGTCAAGCCCTGTTCGACCACCCGGCCCTGCCGCATCACCATCAGCCGGTGCGCCAGCAGCCGCGCCACCGCGAGGTCGTGGGTGACGATGACGGCGGCCACGCGCAATTGCGACACCAGTTGCCGCAGCAGGTCGAGCAGCCGCGCCTGCACCGACACGTCCAGGCTCGCGGTCGGCTCGTCCATGAACACCAGCCGCGGTTTGGTCACCAGGTTGCGGGCGATCTGCAGCCGCTGCTGCATGCCGCCCGAGAAATGGCGCGGCAGGTCGTCGATGCGGCCGGCGTCGATCTCGACCCGCGCCAGCCAGTCGCGCGCCTCGGCACGGATCGCGCCGTAGTGACGCGCGCCGACCGCCATCAGCCGCTCGCCAACGTTGGCGCCGGCCGATACGCCGCCGCGCAGGCCGTCGCGCGCATGCTGGTGCACGAAGCCCCAGGCGGTGCGCGACAGCAACGTGCGGCGCGCTTCGCCGATCGCGTACAGGTCGACCACGCCGTCGTGGCGGGTCGAGAACAGCACATGTCCCTCGTCCGGCTGTCGCATGCCGGCCAGCGCGTGCAGCAGCGTGGTCTTGCCGGAACCGGATTCGCCGACGATGCCGAGCACTTCGCCCGGGTACAGCGCCAGGTCGATCCGGTCGCAGGCGACGTGCGCGCCGAACCGGCGCGTCAGCCCGACGGCCTGCAGCAGCGGCACGTCGTCCTTGTTCACGGCGGCGCTCATCGACGATCTCCGGCCGCGGCCTGCCGGCGGCCGCAGTAGTCGCTGTCGCTGCACACGTAGCGCCGCGTGCCCGCGTCGTCGACGATCATCTCGTCGAGGAAACTGTCGTTCGCGCCGCAAGATGCGCAGCAATGTTCCCAGCGCTCGATCTCGAACGGATGGTCGTCGAAGTCGAGGCTCTTGACGTCGGTATGCGGCGGCACCGCGTAGATGCGCTTTTCGCGGCCGGCGCCGAACAGTTGCAGCGCCGGGCTGCGATGCAGTTTCGGATTGTCGAACTTGGGGATCGGCGACGGCCGCATCAGGTAACGGCCGTTGACGACGACCGGATAGTCGTACGACGTGGCGATACGTCCCATGCGCGCGATGTCTTCGTAGAGTTCGACGCTGATCAAGCCGTAGTCGGCCATCGCGTGCAGCTTGCGGGTGGCTTCCTCGCTCGGCTCCAGCCAGCGCAGCGGTTCGGGGATCGGCACCTGGTAGACCATGATCTGGCCGGCCCGCAGCGGCGTCTCGGGAATCCGGTGCCGGGTCTGAATCAGCGTCGCCTCGGTCGTGTCGGTGGTGGTCGCCACGCCGGTGGTGCGCCGGAAGAAGCGGCGGATGTTGACCGCGTTGGTGGTGTCGTCGGAACCCTGGTCGATCACCTTCAGCACATCGTCGCGGCCGATCACCGCGGCGGTGACCTGGATGCCGCCGGTGCCCCAGCCGTACGGCAGCGGCATCTCGCGCCCGCCGAACGGCACCTGGTAGCCGGGAATCGCGACCGCCTTCAGGATCGCGCGGCGGATCATGCGCTTGGTCTGCTCGTCCAGGTAGGCGAAGTTGTAGCCGGGGTCCGGCGCCTGCGCCGCGGTGCCGTGCATGTTTTGCGTGTCGTGCATGTCGGTAATCATCAGGCCACCTTCCGCGATGCCGGCGCCGCCTGTTCCCCGCTCGGCGAGCCGGCGCGCATCGCATCCCGCCGCAGCGCGCGGATCAGGCTCAGCTCCGACTGGAAATCGACGTAATGCGGCAGCTTCAGATGCTGGACGAAACCGGAGGCCTCGACATTGTCGGAGTGGTACAGCACGTATTCGGGCATCTGCGCCGGCGACGTGATTTCCTCGCCCAGTTCCTCGGCGCGCAGGGCGCGGTCCACCAGCGCCATCGACATCGCCTTGCGTTCGCCGTGGCCGAAGGTCAGGCCGTAGCCGCGGGTGAAGCGCGCCGGTTCGGTGGCGGAACCGGCGAACTGGTTCACCATCTGGCATTCGGTCAGCTCGATCTCGCCGATCGCGACCGCGAAGCCCAGCTCCTCGGGCACCACTTCGACCGTCACCATGCCGTGCCGGATTTCGCCGGCGAACGGATGGTTGCGCGCATAGCCGCGCTGGGTCGAATAACCGAGCGCCAGCAGGTAGCCTTCGTCGCCGCGCGCAAGGTTTTGCAGCCGCGTTTCGCGCGCGGCGGGGAATGCCAGCGGTTCGCGGGTGAGGTCGGCAGGCGCCGGGTCGCCCTCGGGCACGCTTTCTTCCTCGATCAAGCCTTCGGCGTTGAGGAAGTCGAGCACGCAGGGCATCGGCGGCGCGGCTGTATCGGCAGCAGATGCATCGGCAACCGGTGCGGGCGGCGCATCGCCGCCGCGGCCCAGTTCGTCGGCCATCAGTGAAAAATCGAGCAAACGTTGCGTGTAGTCGTAGGTCGCGCCGAGGATCTGCCCGCCGGGCACGTCCTTGAACGTGGCCGAGATGCGCCGCCGCACGCGCATCGCGGCGGTATCGACCGGCAAGCTCGCCAGCAGGCGCGGCAGCGTGGTGCGATAGGCGCGCAGCAGGAAGATCGCTTCCGGGAGATCGCCGCTCGCCTGCTTGATCGCCAACGCGGCAAGGTCGCGGTCGTACAACGACCCCTCGCTCATCACCCGCGCCACCGCCAGCGGCATCTGCTCGCGGATCTGCGCGACCGTCAGTTCCGGCAGCGACGTGTCGCCGCGCCGCTGGCGCGCCAGCGCCCGGTAGGATGCCTCGATGGCTTTTTCGCCGCCCTTGACCGCTACATACATGATGGCTGCTCCGTCGGTTCGTCCGTATCCTGTTGCGCGTTCTCGAGCCGGGTCGTGCGCGGCAGGCCGACCAGCCGGTCGCCGCAGCAGAAAACGATGTCCGCGCCGAGCGGAAAGCGCGCGGCATTGTCTTGCCAGGCGGTGGGGAAATCGTCCGGCAGGCCGGCGACCGAAAACGGTTGCCGGGTGCGGATGCCGGGGCCGGCCAGCATCCGCGCCGGCCCGCCGTCCAGCGCCGGCACTTGCCAGAGCAGCGTGGCGGAACGGTCGGGATAGGCCGGCGTGCCGGCGCAGAACCGGTCCAGCGCCGCCGTATCGGGAACGCCGGCGATCAGCGCGAACGCGGCCGACGAGGGCGCGTCGACGAATGCGCAGCCGCAATGGAAGCGCAGGAAGGCGCGCACCGCCGGCGTCGCCATCGCCGCATCGAGCCAGACCGGGGTTTCGTGGTCCAGCAGCGCCAGGCACAGCGCCGTCATGGCCGGCGTCATCGGCGCCGGCCCCTCGACCGCGACCGGCATCGACTGCGCCGTGCCGGGCTCGGCCAGCGCGGCCAGCACGCAGCGGAATGCGGCCTGCGCGCCGGATACCGGATCGTCCCAGGCCGGCAGCAGATCGTCGATCACGCTCATGCGTTTTCTCCCCGCATCATCGTCATGAAATCGACCCGGGTGGCCTGCGCCTGCGCGGCGGCTTCGGCGCAGCGCGCATCGAGCGCCCGCTGCAGCGGCGCCAGGACGACGCGCGCGACCCGATCGCGCTGCGGCGACTGCATCAGCGCGTCGAACAGCGCCGCATGCTCGGCGCGCCGCACGTCGCGTCCGGCGACATAGGCGATGCCGGTCTGGCCGGAGTCGATGCGCAGCGCGCAGCGGCAGACCGACATGTCGCCGAGATTGAACTGGCGGCCGCTGCCGCCGATGCGCGCGCGCACCATCGCCAGACCGGTTTCGGGACGGCGCAGCCACTGGAATGCAGGCAGTTCGCCGTAATCGGCGGCCGCCTCACGCAGCGCCGCGTCCGGCGCGCGGGCCAGCAGCGACATCCAGCGTGCGCGCTCGCCGTCGGTGAAGGATTGGGAAGAGTTCATGCGGCGATTACAGCATCGCAAAATGAAATGCCGATGACATCGGCCGCATCCTTCATGTCAAGCCGGCGTCACAATCGGCGTCTACCATCCGCCTCATGAATACCGTCACCACACAAGCCCTGTCCTTCGCCATCCGGGGCGGCGCCGCGCCCGATGCCGACCTGCCGCCCGACACCGCGATCGCGCTCGACGACGGCCTGATCCGGATAGGCGGCAATGCCGCCGGCCGCCCGCGCGTGACGGTCGATGCGGCAGGGTTGCTGCTGCTGCCGGGAATCGTCGATCTTCACGGCGACGCGTTCGAGCGCCAGTTGCAGCCGCGCGCTCAGGTCGTCTTCGACACCGGCCTGGCGCTGGCCGATACCGACCGGCAACTGGTCGCCAACGGCATCACCACCGCCTGTCACGGCATGACCTATTCGTGGGAAGGCGGGTTGCGCGGCCGCGACGCGGCGCTGGCGCTGCTGCAACGGCTGGAAGCCGGCCGTGCCCGCTTCGCCGCCGACCATCGCATCCATCTCCGTTTCGAAAACCACCATGCCGGCGGCCTCGCCGACGCGCTGCGCTGGATCGCCGAAGGCCGCATCGATTTCGTCGCCTTCAACGATCACCTGCCGTCCATCGCCGCGAAAGCGGGGAAGCCGGAGAAACTCGCCGCCTATGCCGAACGCGCACGCTGCGACGGCGCCGAGTTCCTGCGCCGGCTCGAGGCCGCCGCTGCGACGGCGGCGGACGTGCCGGCGACGGTGGCCGCGATCGCGGCCGCCTGCCGGGAACGCGGCATACCGATGGCATCGCACGACGACGAGACCGCCGCCCAGCGGCTCGGCTACCAGGCGCTCGGTGCGCGGATCAGCGAATTTCCGCGCACCGCCGCGGCGCTGTCGGCGGCGATCGCGCTCGACAATCGCGTCGTGCTCGGCGCGCCGAACGTGCTGCTCGGCGGCAGCCATTGCGGCGCGCTCGGCGCGGCCGAGGTCGTGCGCGCCGGCCGCTGTCACATCCTCGCGTCGGACTATTACTATCCGTCGCTGCTGCAGGCGCCGTTCCGGCTGGCGCATCTGGGCGATTGTTCGCTGGCGCAGGCATGGGCGCTGGTGTCGGCGCAGCCGGCGCAGGCATTGCGCCTCGGCGACCGCGGCCGCATCGCCGACGGCATGCGCGCCGACGTGCTCTTGGTCGAGGCGCAACCGGACGGCGGCGCGCGGTTGGTGGCGACCTTCGCGGCCGGCCGGCTGGTCTACTGCGCCGAGCCGCAGCGCCTTGCCGGCGACCGTGCCTGGCGGATGGCCGCCTGATGCGCTACGCCATCTACTACGCGCCGGCGCCCGGCTCCGCATGGTGGAGCGCCGGCAGCCGCTGGCTGGGGCGGGACGCGGCCAGCGGCGATGTGCTGCCGCAGCCGAGCATCGACGGTATTGCGCCGGCCGTGTCGGAACGGCTGACCCGCACGCCGCGCCGCTACGGTTTCCACGCGACCCTGAAGGCGCCGTTCCGGCTGGCGCCGGGCTTCACGGAAGACGACCTGCTGACGATGGCGCAAGCCTTCGCCGCACGCCAGCGGCCGGTGCCGCTCGGTACGCTCGCGGTGCGCACGCTGGGGCATTTCCTGGCGTTATGCCCGACCGGCAATGCCGACGACATTCAGGCGCTGGCGATGCGCTGCGTGCGGTATTTCGATCCGCTGCGCGCGCCGCCGCCGGCGGACGAACTGGCGCGGCGGTACGCGGCGAGTCTGACGCCGCGCGAACAGGCGCTGCTGCAGTGCTGGGGCTATCCGTACACCGAGGAAATATTCCGGTTCCACCTGACTCTGAGCGACACGCTGCGCGGCGTGGATGCCGCGACAGCGGCCGCGCTGCGCGCGGCTGCGGAATCGTACTTCGCTTCGGCGTCGGCGTCGGCGGTCCCGCCGGCGCTCGACGCGTTGACGATCTTCCGCGAGGAGGCGCCGGGCGAACCGTTCCGGCTGCGGCAGCGCTTCGCGTTTCCCGAGAACGGCTCGACGAGCGCGGCATCTGCCGGCGCGCTGCCGTCACCGGGCACGCTGTTTTTTCTGGTCGGGCCCTCCGGCGCCGGCAAGGACGCGCTGCTCGACTGGGTGCGGCAACGGCTGCCGGGCGATGCCGACATCGCGATCGCGCGGCGCGCCATCACCCGCCCCGCGCATCCGAGCGAGCCGCACGAAGCGATGGCGCCGGCGTCGTTCGCGCAATGTGCGGCCGACGGCGGCTTCAGCATGGTCTGGCACGCCAACGGCCTGTCGTACGGCATCCGGCGCAGCGTCGAAGCGCTGCTGCATGCCGGGCGCAACGTGATCGTCAACGGATCGCGCGAGTCCGTGCCGTCGCTCAAGCAGCAGTTCCCAAGGGCGCGCGTCATCTGGGTCGACGCCGATCCGGAGACGCTGCGCAAGCGCCTCGAAAGCCGGCGCCGCGAATCGGGCGCGGCGCTGGCGGCCAGGCTGGAGCGGGCATTGCAATTTGCGCCGCCGGCCATGCGGGATCTGGTCAGGATCGACAACAGCGGCCCGATCGAGCTGGCGGGCCGGCGCCTGCTCGCCGCGTTGACCGGGCGGCGATGACGGTTTCGCGCTTTCCCGCCCAGGCACTGCGCGTCCGGTAGCGGCATGCCCGCCGCGGCGGGCGGCCGCCCTCACTCGGAGACGTCGGGGGAGATATGGAAACTGACGCCGTGCTCCCGGAATCCCAGCGCGGCGTAGAAGCGATGGGCGCCCTGCCGCTTCAGGTTGGAGGAAAGCGACAGCTTGTAGCAACCGGCCTCGGCGGCCAGCCGCATCGCCTGGCAAATCATTTCCTCGCCGATGCCCTTGCCGCGCAGCGCGCGCGTGACCACGACCGCATCCAACACCGCCTGCGATGCGCCGCCATGCGACAGGCCGGGAAAGATCAAGAGGCTGAACGTGGCCACCGGCACGCCGTCGAGCAGCGCGAGCCAGGCATGGAAATCCGGATAGCCGGCCATTGCCGCCAGCGTCTTGCGCACCGCTTCCACGTCGGCGGCGGCCTCGGTCGACACCGGCGCTTCCGCGGCGTCATCCATGGCGTCCTCGTCCATGTCGCGCAGCAACCGGCACAGCGCCGCCGCGTCGTCAGGTCCGGCAACGCGGAAGACGAGACGGTCGGAAGAAAACGGCAGCGCATCCGGCATGGCGTACCCGCTAGTTTTTGAGCGCCGCGCGCAACAGCGGCAAATAGGACGCCAGCGGCGGCACCTCGGCATGCGGCACTTTCGCCGCGTCGTCCCAGCGGCGCAGCCGGACCGCGTCCGCCGCATGCGGCTGCGCGATGAACAGCGCCGCCGCTTCGACCGAATACGGACCGCCTTGCCATTCGAGGCTGCGGCGCGATGCCGGCGACAGCGTCGACCAGTACGCCGCATCGACCGCGCACAGATAGCGTTTCGCCGCGACGTGCAGGCGGATCGGCTCGGTCACATCGGGTCCGAACAGCTGCGCCAGCAGCCGCGCCGCCAGCCGCTCGTGCGGATCGGCGGCATCGCCGCCGGTATCGGACAGATGACCGAGATCGTGGAAGAGGGCGGCGGCAACCAGCGCCGGTGCCGCGCCGGCCTCCTGCGCCAGGGCGGCGCATTGCAGCGCGTGCTGCAACTGGGTGACCGGTTCGCCGCCGTACCACTCGCCGCCGCGCTCGGCCAGCCATGCGCAAGCGGTGTCGAACGTCATGCCGGATGCGGTGTCGACCATCGTCTTTTCTCCATGAGACCAATGTAAAACGGCATGCGGACCGGATCAACAGCTGGATGAACAGCTAGATGAACAGTTTGCGCAACTGCGACGACAGCAGGTCGAGCGCCACGACGGTGACCACGATCAACAGCAGCACCGCGCACGTCTGCGCATACTGGAAGCTGCGGATGATTTCCCACAGCACCACGCCGATGCCGCCGGCGCCGACCATGCCGACCACCGTGGCCGAGCGCACGTTCGACTCGAAGCGGTACAGCGCATAGGAAATCCACAGCGGCATCACCTGCGGCAGCACGCCGTAGACGATTTCCTCCAGCGGATGCGCGCCGGTGGCGCGAATACCCTCGACCGGCTGCGGGTCGATCGCTTCCACCGCCTCGGAGAACAGTTTCGCCAGAATGCCGGTGGTATGCACGAACAGCGCCAGCACGCCGGCGAACGGACCGAGCCCGACCGCGACGACGAACAGCATAGCGAACACCATTTCGTTGATCGCGCGCGCCGCGTCCATCAGGCGGCGCACCGGCTGCCGTATCCACCATGGCGCGATGTTGGCCGACGACAGCAGGCCGAACGGCACCGCGAACGCGACCGCCAGCGCCGTGCCCCAGATCGCGATCTGCAGCGTCACCAGCATTTCCTGCAGGTAGATGCGCCAGTCGTGGAAATCCGGCGGGAAGAAGCTGGCGGCGTAGACGCCCATGTTGCCGGCGTCAGCGAACAGGTCCAGCGGGCGCATGTCGGCGCCGCGCCACGATGCCGCCAGCACCGCCAGCAGCGCCGCCCAGAACAGCGGCTTGCCGAGCGACGGTTTCGGCGGAACCGGCAAGTCAACCGGCACGACCGGCGCGGGCGGCGCAGTCGGCGTTCGGCGCAAGGTATTCATCGGCTTACGGATGGGAGAGTTCGGCGAGCTTGCGGTTCAGGTCTTCCAGTTTCGCCTTCTTGTCCGCCGCGTCGACGTGGGTATCCGCTTCCAGGCGCGTCTTTTCCTTGAACAGCGCCAGTTGCCGGATCGGCTTCAACTGCGCGTCGCTCGAGGCATTGAAGCCGGAAAGCTGCAGCTTGGCGAGGTAGGCCTTTTCCTGCGCCGCGTTCGGGCCGGTACGGCCGTAGTCGACGAAGAAGGCCTTGATTTTTTCCTTCATGCCGGCCGGCAGATCCTTGCGCCAGACCAGCGGGTCGGCGGGAATCAGCGGCGACTGCCAGATCTGGCGGATCTTGCCGGCGATTTCCGGCTGGCGCGCCTTCACGCGGTCCAGCGTGTCGGAACTGTGCACCGCCGCGTCGACCTGGCCGTTGGCGACGGCCATGATGTTGGTCTCGTGGTTTGCGCTGCGGATGGTCTTGAACGCGGTCTTCGGATCGACATGGTGTTCGGCGAAGATGTAGTAGCTCGGCACCAGGAAACCGGACGTCGAGTTCGGATCGCCGATGCCGAAACTCACGTTCTTGCTGTGCTTCAGCAGGTCGTCGATGGTCTGGTACGGGCTGTTCGCCGGCACGCTGACCATGCTGTAGTAGCCGACCGAGCCGTCCGGGTTGACGGTCTGCGCGAAGATTTCGCCGTCGGCGCGGTCCACCGCTTCCATCGCCGACTTGTTGCCCATCCACGCGAGCTGCACCTTGTTGAAGCGCATGCCCTCGATCACGCCGGCGTAGTCGGGCGCGAAGAACGCGTTGACCTTGACGCCGAGCGCCTTGCCCATGTCGTCCAGGACCGGCTGCCAGTCCTGCTTCAGGTTTTGCGAGGACTCGGTGGCGATGATGCCGAAGTTCAGGGTTTGCGCGGCGGCCGGCAACGAGGCGGCGGCCAGCGCGGCGCCGAAAGCGGCGGCGCGAAGCAGGGTACGGACGGTCATGGCAACTCCTTGTGGAAAAGATTGAGCAAAACGATTTCAGAGAGATGTCAGAGCGCGGCGGCCAGGGGCCGGGCGCGGGTTGCGGGAGCGGTCTGCGCGGACGGAGGCGGCGCATCGGAAGGCGGCGGCATGCCGAGCAGATCGTCCGCTTCGGCGCCATACAGCGAGCGCAGCATCGGCGGCGTCAACTGCGTCGAAGGACCGTCGTAGACCACGCGGCCCTGCTTCAGCGCAACCGTGCGCGGGCAATAGCGCAGCGCCATCTCGACCTGATGCAGCGAGACGATCACGGTGGTGCCGTCCTGGCGGTTCAGTTCCGACAGCGTCTGCATCACGCGGCGGGAGGATTCCGGATCGAGCGAGGCGATCGGCTCGTCGGCCAGCACGACCTTGGCCCGCTGCACGATCGCGCGGGCGATGGCGGCGCGCTGCTGCTGGCCGCCGGACAGCATCGACGCGCGCTTGTAGGCATGCGCGGCGATGCCCACCCGGGCCAGCGCGACCAGGCCGGCGTGGCGCTCCTGTCGGGTGAACTGCCGCACGCAACTGCGCCACAGCGGCATGCGGCCGAGTCCGCCGCACAGCACGTTGTCGAGCACCGTCATCCGGCTGACCAGGTTGAATTGCTGGAAGACGAAACCGATGCCGGCGCGCAAGGCGCGGATGTCGCGGCCGAGGCGGCCGCGCTGCTGGATCGTGGCGCCCTCGACCTGCACATGGCCGTCGGCGGCGTCGCCCGCCATCAGTCCGGCGACATGCCGCAGCAGCGTCGATTTCCCGGAACCGGACGCGCCGATCAGCGCGACCATCTCGCCCGGCGCGAATTGCAGCCGGATGTCGTCAAGCGCCTTGTGGCCGCCGCGAAAAGTCTTCGACAAGCCGGTAATGTCCACTGTCATGATGTCCGCCCGTTGTGTCGGTAACGGGCGGAGTATCGGACCTCAATGTGTCAGGCGTATGAAGGTTGGATGACGGGGAAGTGAAATATAGGCAACGTCCGGCTGGCGCTCGGCGGCGGGCGGCGCCGTATCCCGGCAGGGCCGGTACGCTTCTGCTTATTGTTCCGGCAAACCATCGAGCAGCGCGTCGATCCCTTCCGCCGACATCGGCTCGGCCCACAGGAACCCTTGCACCGCGCGGCAGCCCATGCCGCGCAGCACCTTCAGCTGCGCTTCGCTTTCCACGCCTTCGGCGATGACGTCGATGCCCAGCGTGCGGCCGAGCGTGAAGATGGATTCGACGATCGCCATCGTGCGCGGATGCGTCAGCATCCGGACCACGAACGACTGGTCGATCTTGATTGCGTCGATCGCGTAGCGGTCGAGATAGCCGAGCGACGAGTAGCCGGTGCCGAAATCGTCCAGTGCGATCCGGATGCCGGTGGCGCGAATCTCGCGCAGCAGGTCGGCCACCCGGCCCGGCTCGCGCAGGAACACGCTTTCGGTGATCTCGAACTGCAGCCGGCGCGGGTCCACCCCGGCGATGCGCAACAGGTCGTTCAGCCCCGGCAGGAAGCGCGCATCGGTCAGTTCGACCGCCGACACGTTCAGGCTCAATCGCAGGTCGAGCCCCGGGTGGCGCGCTTCCCAGCGGCGCAGTTGCGCGCAGGCTTCGCGCCGCATCCATTCGCCGATCGCGTGGATCGCGCCGACCGATTCGGCGATGCCGATGAATGCGCTCGGCGAGACGATCCCGCGCTGCGGAAGGCGCCAGCGGACCAGCGCTTCCACCGAGCCGATGCGGCGCGTGGCGGGTTCGTGGATCGGCTGGTAGGCAAGCACGAAT
>JBQCGO010000213.1:0-4410 GCA_051955575.1 Burkholderiaceae bacterium | reverse complement strand
ATCATCGTCCACGGCACCCACGACTGGATCTGCCCGCCGGAAAACGCGATGCGGCTCGCGCGCTTCCTGCCGCATGCGGCGCTGCGCTGGATCGAACGCGGCACGCATACCGCGAGCGATCCGTCGATCGCGGCCGCGCTGCGGCAGGCAGCGGCGGATCTGCGGGGCGCACCGGAAGCGGCACGCGCCCAGCTTTCCGTACCGCCGATTGCGGGCGGTGCGAGCGAACCGTGCTGATCCGGATGGACTCCCGCCTCCGCGGGAATGACGCAGTGAAGACGCCGCAGCGGAAATGACTCAGTGCGATCGCGTCACGGCCGGCGGCGCGGCCCGGACTCCGGCCTGGCTTTGCCGAACGGTGTATCCAACCGTTCGGGCGCTTGCGCAACGCTGGCGCCGCGGGCGGCGGAAGACGCTCAGGAGGCCGGGTTGATCTTGCGGTAGATCGTGTTGCGCGACACGCCGAGCGCGCGCGCGGTGGCCGAGACGTTGCCGCCGTGCGCCTCGAGCGACTTCAGGATCACCGACAGTTCCATGTCTTCCAGCGTCGTGCTGGCGGCCGCCGCCGGCGGTGCCGCGGCCGGCGCCGGCGCGCGGGCGGCGACCTGCGCGACGTCTTCCAGGAAGTCGTCCGGCAGATGCTCACGCCGGATCTCATGGTCGTCGCCGGCCATCACCATCGCGGTGCGCAGCAGGTTGGTCAGCTGGCGGAAGTTGCCCGGCCAGTTGTGCGCCTTGAACAGCGCCATGATGTCCGGCGCGATGACGTAGCGCGGACCGTCCGACTCGACCGCGAGCAGCTTGTTGATCACCACTTCGAGGTCGGTGCGCTCGCGCAGCGGCGGCAGCTTCACCACCAGACCGTTGAGCCGGTAGTAGAGGTCTTCGCGGAACTCGTTCCTGGCGATCATCTCGCGCAGGTTGCGGTTGGTCGCGCAGATCAGCGCGACATTGACCGGGATCGACTTGGTACTGCCCAGCGGCGTGACCATCCGTTCCTGCAGCACGCGCAACAGGCGCGCCTGCAGGTTCAGCGGCATGTCGCCGATCTCGTCCAGGAACAGCGAGCCGCCGTTGGCCTGCAGGATGCGGCCGATGCCGCCCTTCTTGCGCGCGCCGGTGAACGCGCCCTCTTCGTAGCCGAACAGTTCCGACTCGATCAGGGTCTCGGGAATCGATGCGCAGTTGACCGCGACGAACGGGCCGTGCTTGCGCGGCGAATCGTTGTGGATCGCCTGCGCCAGCAGCTCCTTGCCTGTGCCGGTCTCGCCGGTGATCAGGATCGGAATGTCGCGCCCGATCACCTTGTTGACCTTTTCGATCACGCCGCCCAGTTGCGCATCGCCGGTGTTCAGGTAACGCAGGCTGGACAGCCGGCCGTGATGCGATTCACCGGCCGCCGCACCCTTGGCGGCCGCGCCGAAAGACGGCGCTGCCGGCGCCGGTTCGGCGGCCTTGTCGCGCGACGCGTCCATCGCATGCTGGAACATGTTGTTCGCCATGCGCAGGTCGGCGCGCGCATAGACGCGCACGCCATTGTGCAGGCACAGGTTCAGCAAGCCCGGCGACGCCGTGCGGTAATGGTCGAACAGCGCGGAGATCGGCAGGCCGAACAGCGAGCTGAAGGTGTGCGACTGCAGCGACGACAGCGACAGGCCGAGCTGAAACAGTCCGCTGCGGCTGGCCGACAGGAAGCGGCCGCCCGGCGTGAAGCAGGCGATGCCTTCCATCAGCGTGCCGATGAATTCCGGCCGGCTGTGGAAATGCAGCGTGATCGCGTCGGCGAAGGTAGCCGAGAACAGCTGGTTCTCGATCATCTGCGCCGACATGCGCACCAGCGCCATCGTGTGCTTGTGGAAGCTGCGCTGGTCGCCGGTGACGTCGAGCACGCCGATGACGCTGCCCTGCACGTCGAAGATCGGCGCAGCCGAGCAGGTCAGGAAACGGTTGGCTTCGAGATAGTGCTGGTCGGCGTGGACCACGGTCGGCTGCTTCTCGGCGATCGCGGTGCCGATCGCGTTGGTGCCCTTGCTTTCCTCGGACCAGGCCACACCGGGATTGAGCGCGACGCGGTCGGCCTTCTCCATGAAGTCGGCGTCGCCGATGGTATGGATGATGTAGCCGTTCACATCGGTCAGCACGACCATGTTGTGAGTGTTGACGATCTGCTCGTAGAGCGTCTCCATCACCGGCAGCGCATGCGCATGCAGCGCGCGGTTCTGTTCGAGCAGAAGCGTCATGTCGCCCTTGCCGAGCGGACTGAAGTCCGGGTCGGCCGAGCGCGGCAGACCGTACGCGGCCGAGCGTTCGTGGGATTTTTCTATCATGACGGCGTCGAGATTGGCAGAAAGCGTGCCAACCCGGATCGCGTGGTCATGGAAAGACGCAGGCAGCGCACCGTGCGTTCCCGGCCGCGTTCCGCCGAGCGGATGTGTCATGACTTGTCTCCTGTGCCGGTGTTCGGTGCGCGAAGTGTTCCGAATCTGTGTCCTAATGTAGCACTGTCGCAATTTGGGACAAAGAATTTAATTCATCACTTGCACAATCGCATGGCATGCCGTTTGCGTACCACAACGCGCCACTTATCAACGATCAACGGAGTAGACAACGATGAAATCCGCAGTACGTCTCACGCTTCTCGGCGCCGCGCTCGGCGCATCGCTCCTCGTCGGCGGCTTCGCCCAGGCGCACGGCAACGTCACGCCGCAGGCGGTGGACACCACCGGCCTGAAGCCGGTCGGCCCGGACTGGCTCGACCACAACCCGTACAGCGGCGACAAGACGGCGATCCGCATCGGCGAATCCGCGTTCGCGCAGAACTGCGCGCGCTGCCACGGCCTGGAAGCCGTGTCCGGCGGCATCGCGCCCGACCTGCGCTATCTCGACCGCGACTGCATGACGCAAAAGATCGAAGCCAAGAAGAAGGCCTGCTTCAAGGACAACGACCAGTACTTCCTGACCTCGATCCGCCACGGCAAGGTGCGCAACGGCGCGGTCTACATGCCGCCGTTCGAAGGCATCTTCAACCAGGAAGCGATGTGGGCGATCAAGTCCTACCTCGAGACCCGCCGCACGATGCCGCCGACCAACAACGGGGGTGCGTCCGCGAAGGCCGACATCGACCTGAATGCCCCGAGCAAGTAAACCGGCGCGTCCGGAAAGGCAAGCATGATGACCTTTGATTCGACCCGCCGCCGCCTGCTGACGGCCGCGGTCTGCCTGGCCGCGCTTGCGGCCGGCCCGGCGCGCGCCGACCTCGACAAGATCAAGAAGACCGGCACGCTGACGGTCGCGGTGTACGAGGACTTCGCGCCGTATTCCGACAAGAGCGGCGGCATCGATGTCGACATCGGCGCCGCGCTGGCCGCCAAGCTCGGCGTGAAGATGAGCCCGCTGCCGTTCCCGGCCGGCGAGACGCTCAACGACGACCTGCGCAACATGGTGTGGAAAGGCCACTACCTCGGCTACGGCCCGGCCGACGTGATGCTGCACGTGCCGATCGATCGCGCGCTGGCGAAGGAAAACCCGCAGGTCGAGATCTTCGCGCCCTACCACACCGAGACGGTGCGGCTGGTGCACAACGTCGACAAGGTGCCGAACTACCGCGGCCTGTCGTCGATGCTGGGCAAGGACATCGGCGTGGAAAAGGTGTCGATCGCCGCGGTGGTGCTGCTCGGCGAGGACAACGGCGCCTACCGCGACCACGTGAAGATCTACGACAACGGCATCCAGGCGGTGCAGGCGCTGAAGGAAGGCAAGCTCGACGGCGTGCTGGCCAACCGCTCGGAGATCGAGACCGTGCTGCGCGGCGACCCGCGTTTCGAGATGGACGAAGTGTCGTTCGCCCGCCTGCCGCCGAAAGGCTGGACCGTCGGCCTGGCGGTGAAGAAGGAAAACCGCGATCTCGCGCATGCGCTGCAGGATGCGATGGACGAGCTGTTCAAGTCCGGCGAGATGGCGAAGATCTTCGCGAAGTACGGCGTACAGGTGGTCCGGCCGTAGCGCATTACCGTCTCCAGAAGGCTTGCGCCGCCCGGCTTTGCGCCCGGCGGCGTTTTTTTCATGGCCGTGCCGTCATGCGGTGAGCGCCGGCAGATTCCGGCTACGCCAGGTCGCGCCGTTCTTCGCCACCAGCAGCACGTCGACGTGTTCGAGTTTCGCCGCCAGCGCCATCGCCTTCTTCGGCCCCAGCACCATCAGCGCGGTCGACAGGCCGTCGGCGTCCAGCCCGGTCGGCGCGACCACGGTGACGCGGGCCAGCGCCGGCGGCGAGTCGCCGGTCATCGGGTCGAGAATGTGGTGGTGGACGAAGTCGGGGGTGAAGACGGTTTCGTAGTCGCCGGACGTCGCTACGCAGCGTCCCTGCATCGGCAGCAGGCCGGCGAACGCGTCGGCGCGGCGCGGATCGCG
>JBQCGO010000212.1:0-12424 GCA_051955575.1 Burkholderiaceae bacterium | reverse complement strand
GGTACGCTCGGAAGATCCGGTCGTCGCGGGCATGCCGGCCGTCGTCTCATGCGAGTGGGACAGGTGCGGAAGGGGGGGCGCCTCGCGGCGGGTTTGCCGACGCGTTTTGCTCTCGTGAACCAGATATCGCTTGATGTCGAGCACGATGTCGGCAGCGGACTGATAGCGCTTCTCGGGACGCTTGCTCATCGCCTTCGTCGCGATCCGCGACAGCAGCAGCGGGATCGCGGGGTCCGCCTCATGCGGCGCGCGCGGCGCGCGGAACGCGATCTGGTGCAGCAGCCGGTCGGTGTCGGGCGCCTCGAACGGCTTGCGTCCGGTCAGCATCTCGACCATCACCACGCCCAGCGAATACAGGTCGGTGCGATGGTCGACCGCCTTGCCCAGCGCCTGCTCGGGCGACATGTAGTAGGGCGTGCCGATCAGATTGTGGCGGAACATCGTGTACGGCTCGTCGCCGGCGCCCTCGGCCACGCGGTTCGGCGCGCGGGCGATGCCGAAGTCGACGATCTTCGGCAGGTCGTTGTCGAGCATGAAGATGTTGGCCGGCTTGATGTCGCGGTGGACCACGCCGTTTGCATGCGCATGGTCGAGCGCCTGGGCGAGCCGCTTGACGATCAGCGCGACGGTCTTCGGCGGGAAGCGCCGGCCGCCGGCCAGCAGCCGGCTCAGTTCCTGTCCGCGCAGGTATTCCATCGCGATGTAGGCGTCGTCGCCCTCGTTGGCCGCCTCGAAGATCGTCACGATGCACGGATGCGACAGCCGTCCGGCCGCGCGCGCCTCGTTGACGAAGTGCTGCGCCTGCTCGCGCCGCTGCACCGGCGTCAGCGGGTGCCGCAGCGTCTTCAATGCGACTTCGCGGTCGATCACCGGGTCGTGCGCCAGATAGACGCAGCCGGTGGCGCCGCGGCCGAGTTCGCGCACGATGCGGAAGCGGCCGACCCGCTGCAGCGGCGGCGAGGCGGAAGAGATGACGGCGGGAAGAACTTCGGAAGCGTTGCGCATGAGGCGAAGCATGCCGGCTCCGTTGCCGTGTGGCAAGCACGTGTCTCTCAACACGCGTCGCTCAACCTTCGCCGGTGCGTGCAGCTTAGTCTCCGGGCTCCCGGAACGGGTTGCGTTCGTTCAATTCATCGATGTAGGCATCGATGCCGGAGCTTTCCGACGCCAGGAATCGCTCGACCGCGCCGGCGAAGGCCGGATGCGCGAGCCAGTGCGCCGACCAGGTCTTGTGCGGCAGGAAGCCGCGCGCCATCTTGTGTTCGCCCTGCGCGCCGCCCTCGAAGCGGGCGATGCCGCGCGCGATGCAGAATTCCAGCGGCTGGTAGTACGCGGTCTCGAAATGCAGGCAGTCGATGCTGCGCGTCGCGCCCCAGTAGCGGCCGTACAGGGTGGTCGCGTCGTGCACCAGCAGCGAGGACGCGATCGGCTTGCCGTCCTGCTCGGCGACCACCAGCAGCAGATTGGCCGGCATTGCTGCGCCGATCCGCAGGAAGAAGTCGAGGTTCAGGTAGGGCGTGGAATAGTGGGCTTCGTAGGTGCGGCGGTAGCAGCGGTGGAAGAAGCGCCAGTCGGACTCGCTCGCGTCGCAGCCCGGGACATGCCGGAACGCCACGCCGGCCTCGCGCACCTTGCGCCGCTCGGCGCGGATGTTCTTGCGCTTCTTCCGGTCGAGCGTGCCGAGGAAGGCGTCGAAATCCGCGTAGCCCTGATTCAGCCAATGGAACTGGACGCCGGTGCGCAGCAGGAAACCGGCATCTTCCAGCAGCGCGGCATCGCGCTGCGGCGGGAACAGCACGTGGGTCGACGACAGGCCGGTGGCTTCCTGCACCTGCCGCAGCGAGCGCACCAGCGCGGCGCGCGCGGCGTCGTCGGCGGCCAGCAGGCGCGCGCCGGCCACTGGCGTGAACGGGATCGCCGACAGCAGCTTCGGATAGTAGTCGAGGCCGTTCTTCCGGTAAGCGTCGGCCCAGGCCCAATCGAACACGTATTCCCCGTAGGAATGATGCTTCGCATACAGCGGCATGGCGGCGCGCAGTGCGTCGCCATGCCACAGCGTCAGGTAGTTCGGTTCCCAGCCGGTCGACGGCGCGGCGCTGCCGCTTTCGTGCAGCGCGTGGAGGAATGCGTAGGACAGGAAAGGGTTGCGGTCTTGCTGCGCGGCGACCAGGCCGTCCCAGGCCGCCTGCCCGATTTCCGAGAGGGAGGAAACGATGCGCGTGAGATAATCCACTGGAGTGTTCTGTTTGCCATGCCGGGCGGTTGCGGCACTGCTCCAGGTCGAGCCGCCATCGTCCGACCAGCTGGAGTGTTCTGTTTGCCATGCCGGGCGGTTGCGGCGGCGTTCGCCGGCACCCGAAACGTCCGATTCCGTACCTTACCATGCCCGTCCGTGTCGCCATCGTCATCGCCCGGCGAGGGCATGGTGATCGGCCATCCCGTCCGGCGGGAAGAGCCCGGCCGCGGCACGGCCGGCTGTTCCCCTGCGCCGGCATGCCGGTAGCCGGGTAAGGTGACGCGTAAATGTCACAGGGATCGTCCCGATCCGGAAAAATCGTTACATAACCGATTACAATTCTTGACAAGGAGTTGCCATGAAGCAAGTAACTGCAATCATCAAGCCGTTCAAGCTCGACGAGGTGCGTGAAGGTCTGGCCGAAGTCGGCGTGACCGGTCTGACCGTCACCGAGGTGAAGGGTTTCGGCCGCCAGAAGGGCCATACCGAGCTGTACCGCGGCGCCGAATACGTGGTCGATTTCCTGCCGAAGGTGAAGATCGAGATCGTCATCGACGACGGCATGGTGGAGCAGGTGGTCGACGCGATCATCAAGGCCGCGCGCACCGGCAAGATCGGTGACGGCAAGATCTTCGTGCAGAGCGTGGAGCAGGTGGTGCGCATCCGGACCGGCGAAACCGGAGCCGAAGCCGTCTGACGGGCAATAAAGATACGGGAGAGAAATCCGATGCCGAGTCGTCGTTCGTGGTTGTCCCTGCTTGCCGGCATCGCGCTGGCCGCCACCTTGCCGGTTGCCGCGCAAGCCGAAACCGGCGTGACGGACCAGACCATCCTGCTCGGCCAGTCGGCCGCGTTTTCCGGCCCGGCCGCGCAGCTCGGCATTCAGTTGCATGCCGGCGCGAAGGCCTACTTCGACATGGTCAACCAGCAGGGCGGCGTCTACGGGCGGCGCATCGAGATCGTCAAGGCCGACGACCGTTACGAAGCCGACCTTGCCGCGAAAAACACCAAGAAGCTGATCGAGCAGGACGGCGTGTTCGCGCTGTTCGGCTACGTCGGCACGCCGACCAGCAACGCGGCGCTGCCGATCTTCACGCAGGCCAGAGTGCCGTTCTTCGCGCCGTTCACCGGCGCCCAATCGCTGCGAGAACCGCTGAACCGCGAGGTGTTCAACATCCGCGCCAGCTACTTCGACGAGACCGACCACCTGGTCCGGCGCCTGGTCGCGGTCGGCATCAAGGAAATCGCGGTGTTCTACCAGAACGACGCCTACGGTCAGGCCGGCCTGGAAGGCGTGCAGCGCGCGATGCAGAAGCTGAACGTGAAGATCGTCGCCACCGCTACGGTCGAGCGCAACAGCACCGACGTTGCGAAGGCGGTCGCCGCGATCCTGCCGAAGCGGCCCGACGCGGTGATCCAGATCAGCGCCTATTCGTCCTGCGCCGCATTCATCAAGGAAATGCGGCGCCAGTCCTACACCGGCCAGTTCTACAACGTGTCCTTCGTCGGCAGCCAGGCGCTGGCCGAGGCGCTCGGCAACGACGGCCCCGGCGTGGTGATCTCGCAGGTGGTGCCGTTTCCGTGGCAAAAGGCCACGCCGGTAGTCGCGGAATACGCGAAGGTGCTGACCAAGGCCGGCATCGCCGATCCGAATTTCTCCAGCCTGGAGGGCTACATCGCGGCCAAGATATTCGTCGAGGGCCTGCGGCGCGCCGGCCGCGACCTGACCCGTGAAAAGCTGATCCATGCACTGGAGACGATCAACGCCGGCAACTACGACGCCGGCGGCTTCCTCGTCAATTTCTCGCCGTCCAGCCACAACGGTTCCGGTTACGTCGACATGACCGCGATCACGAGGAACAACCGCTTCATCGACTGAACTTCGTCTTCAGCGGCAACGCGCGCCCGGCAGGTTCCCCGCCTGCCGGGCGTTTTTGTTGATCCGCCCGGCCTGCGGTGCGGCGCCGAACTGCAATAATGGCGGCAGCCCGCCGTCGATGCGCCGCCATATCCGGCCGACGGCGTCCTCCATCCCGACGCCGCCCGCCGGCCACGAGGACCGCATGTTCGCCGCAGTCGACCTCGGCTCCAACAGTTTCCGTCTGCACATCGGCATGCCCGAGGGCGAGGGTTTCCGCATCGTCCGCTCGCTGCGCGACCCGATCCGGCTGGCCGCCGGGCTCGACCGGCAGAGCCGGCTGACACCCGACGCGATCCGCAAGGCGCTCGATTCGCTGTCCCGGTTCCGCGCCGTCCTGAAGGAATACCAGCTCGACGCGGTGCGGGTGGTCGCGACCAATACGCTGCGCGTGGCGCGGAACGCCGCGGAATTCCTGCCCGCTGCCGAAAAGGCGATCGGCCATCCGATCGAGATCATTTCCGGCGAGGAGGAAGGCCGGCTGATCTACATGGGCGTGACCACGGCGCTCGGCGGCGCGGCCGCGCGCAAGCTGGTCATCGACATCGGCGGCGGCTCCACCGAAGTGATCGTCGGCAGCGGCTACGAAACCGAGATTGTGGAGTCGTTCACCATCGGCACCGCGGGCCAGACGGCGGCCTTCTTCGACGGCGGCCGGATCGATGCCGCTGCCTATGACGCCGCGATCCTGTCCGCGCGCAGCGTGTTCGAGGACGCCGCGCCGGTCTACCGCGCGCTTCCCTGGGCCGCGGCCTACGGTTCGTCGGGCACGATCCGCGCGATCGCCGACGTCATCGAAAAGAACCGCCTCGGCAGCGGCGCGCTCGACCTGCCAGGTCTGGACGCGCTCAGGCAGCGCTTCGTCCGCTGCGGCCGGGTCGACCGCTTCGATCTCGACGCGTTGAAGCCCGAGCGGGCCGCGGTGATGGTCGGCGGCCTGGCGATCCTGATCGGCGCGATGGAGGAACTGGGCATCGGCTCGCTGTCGGCCGTGGACGCCGGCCTGCGCATGGGCGTCCTGCGCGATCTTCAGCTACGCGCGACGCGCCACGATCGGCGCGAGGAGTCGGTGCTGGAGATGGCGCGGCGCTTTCACGCCGACGAAACGCGCGCCGGGGACGCGGCCCGCATCGCGACCGAGATCCACGCGATGCTCAAGCCGGCCGATCCCGGTCATGGCCGTTACTTGCGCTGGGCCGGCTGGCTGCATGAGATCGGCATGGCGGTATCGCACAGCGGCTACCACAAGCACGGCGCCTACCTCGTCGAGCACGCGGACATGCCCGGATTCACCACCGGCGAGCAGGGGTTGATGAGCCTCCTGGTGCTGGGCCAGAAGGGCAACCTGCGCAAGATCGCCGACAGCCTGAAGAACGCGGACGTCGCGAAATCGGTGCTGGCGCTGCGGCTCGCGGTGCTGTTCATGCATGCGCGGATGGATGTCGCCGCCATGGGCTTGCGCGTCAGGATGAAGGGTCGGATCGACGTCGACGTGCCGCGCGAGCATCTCCAGCAGCATCCGACGCTGCGGTTGTGGCTGGAGAAGGAAGCCGGCTGGTGGCGCGAAGTCGGGATCGAGTTCGCCCTGACCGCTGCGTAGATCGTTTTGCAGCCGAGAGCGAAGTGCTTCCGTCATGGAAAATAATCGTTTATATTGTTTATACGATTAAATGAAAAAGGGAGGCATGATGGCGACATCGAAGACGCCTGCGAAGGCGAAGACAACCACCAAGGCTGCGAAACCGGCGCCGGCCGGCCGCGATCCCGACAGGAAGGCCGGACGACAAGCTGCCGCCTCGCCGGCAAGCCGGGTGGCCGCGCGCAAGCCGGCATCGGCGGCGTCGGCGAAAAATGCGGCGGCGCCGGCTGCCGTTGCGCAGGCGGGTGCCGCGGCATCCGGCGCGCCGCGCGCCGCGAAGGCGAAAAAGCCGAAGCTGGTACGGGACAGCTTCACGATGCCCGAGGAAGAGTACGCGGTGCTGGGCAAAGTGAAGAAGGCATGCCTGGCGAGGGGCGTGGCGGTGAAGAAGAGCGAATTGCTGCGCGTCGGCGTGGCGCTGGTCGGCGCGCTCGACGACGCCGGTCTCGACAGGGCGGTGGCGGCCTTGCCGCCGGTGAAAACCGGCCGTCCGAAGAAAAATCACTGAAGCATCTGTGCCGCGCGACCGCCGGTCATCCGGCCGTCATCCAGCCGTCACGACGGCGCAGCAATCGGCCGCTAGTCTCCTTCCGTCATCCAGGAAGGAACACCATGCGACTGAACACGATCACGCCCGGCGCCACGCCGGGCTTTCCCAAGCTGGCGCTCGGCCTCGCGACCACGGCCGCCGAAATCGAGGAAGTGCAACGCTTGCGCTACCGGGTCTTCGTCGATGCGACCGGGCTGCCCGCGCTGCAGAATGCGGAGGGGCTGGAGCGCGACGAATTTGATCCGTATTGCGATCATCTGCTGGTGCGCGACCGCAAGACCTTGAAGGTCGTCGGCACTTACCGGATCCTCGGTCCGGCCGCGGCGCGCCGGATCGGGCGGCTTTACGCGGAAACCGAGTTCGACCTCTCGCGCTTGACACATCTCCGGCCGCGGCTGGCCGAGGCGGGGCGGGCATGTATCCATCCGGATTACCGCGGCGGAAACGTGCTGATGCTGCTGTGGGCGGGACTTGCCGCCTACCTGCGCCGGGAGCACTGCGACTTCCTGACCGGCTGCGCCAGTGTGAGTCTGGCCGACGGCGGGCGCAATGCCGCGGCGATCCACCATGCGCTGGCGCCGCACCAGATCGCGCCCGCGGAATACCGGGCCGTTCCGCACCTGCCGTTGCCGCTGCCCGATGCGGCGGCTTGCGGCGCGCCGGCGATGCCGCCGCTGCTGCAGGGTTACCTGCGCAGCGGCGCCTGGGTCTGCGGCGCGCCTGCCTGGGATCCGGACTTCCACTGCGCCGATTTCCTGCTGCTGTTGCCGCTGTCCCGGCTGGAGCAGCGATATGCGCGACGTTACCTGCGCGAGAACCGGCCGGCCCGGGACGCCGAACGCGAGTTCGCTTAGCGTGAAGCCAGGTCCGGCCCGATGACTGCGCGCAGGAACGCCGGCGCTTGTCCGGCTTCCGCATCGCCTGTATCGCTTTGCTCGCGGACGATCCACCAGATGCCGGCCTTGCGAATGCGCCAGTCCTGCGCTTGGCCGGCAAGCAGCATCGCGGCGACGCGGCCCAGCGTCGGCTGGTGACCGATCACCAGCACCGGGTCGCGCGCATCCGGCCAGCCGGCCGCGTCGAGCAGATCGTTCGCGTCGCGTTCCGGTCCGAGTTCGTCGCGCAGCTTGAACTTGCGCCCCAGGGCTTCGGCCGTCTCGACGGTGCGGACGGCGGGGCTGACCAGGATGCGGCAGCTTCCCGGCAGATGGCGGTCCAGCCAGGCGCCGGCCTTCGCCGCTTGCCGGCGGCCCTTGGCGGTGAGCCGCCGCGCGAGGTCGGGCTCGCCCGGCTCCGCTTCCGCATGCCGCCACAGGATCAGTTCCATTTGCTATTTCCCTTCCGGCGTCGTGCCGAGCAGGCGCATCAGCTCTTCCTGCGCGACCCGGCGCGCACGCTTGCCGCGCGGCCGGCGCCGTTCGTAGCCGCCGTCCGGCTTCAGCACCCAGGCGTTGCCGGTGTCGCGCAGGTACACGGCCAAGCCTTCCTCGATCACGCGCTTCTTCAGCTTGCGGTCGAGCACCGGGAATGCGACTTCGATCCGGCGAAACAGGTTGCGGTTCATCCAGTCGGCGCTGGCGAGATGGACGTCGTGCCGCAGCGCGTTGCGGAAGTAGTAGATGCGGCTGTGCTCGAGGAAGCGGCCGACGATCGACACTACCCGGATGTTGTCCGACAGGCCCTTCACCCCCGGCCGCAGCGCGCAGGCGCCGCGCACGATCAGGTCGATCTTCACGCCGTCGGCCGAGGCGTCGTACAGCGCGCGGATCACCGATTCGTCGAGCAGCGCGTTCATCTTGGCGACGATGCGGGCCGGCTGCCCCTGTCGCGCCAGCGCCGCCTCGTTGCGGATCGCCTTGATGATCTGCTTCTGCAGCGTGAACGGCGCCAGCCACAGGTATTCGAGCTTCTGCGGCTTCGCCAGGCTGGTCAGGTGGATGAAGACTTCGTTGACCTCGGCGGCGATCGCCGGGTGTGCGGTCAGGAGGCCGAAGTCGGTGTAGAAGCGGGTCGTCACCGGATGGTAGTTGCCGGTGCCGAGATGCGCGTAATGCCGCAGCACGCCGTCCTCGCGCCGGATCACCAGTGCCAGCTTCGCATGCGTCTTCAGTCCGACCACGCCGTACACCACCTGCGCGCCGGCGCGTTCCAGCCGGTCTGCCCAGTTGATGTTGGCCTGCTCGTCGAAGCGCGCCATCAGTTCCACCACGACGGTGACTTCCTTGCCGCGCTGGGCGGCGAGGATCAGCACTTCCATCAGGTCGGAATTCATGCCGGTGCGGTAGACCGTCTGCTTGATCGCCAGCACCTGCGGATCGCCGGCGGCGGCGCGGATGAACTCGACCACCGGCTGGAACGACTGGTACGGATGGTGCAGCAGCACGTCCCGTCGGCGCAGCACCGCGAAGATGTCGTCGGTATCGAGCGTATCCGGCACGCCGGGCACGAACGGCGGAAAGCGCAGCGCGGGCTGCGGCACGTGCTCGATCAGTTCCGACAGGCGCACCATGTTGACCGGCCCGTCGACCGCATACAGCCGGTCGGGGCTGATGCCGAACTGGTTCAGCAGGAAGGCCGACAGGTGTTCCGGGCAATTGCGCGCCACCTCCAGCCGCACCGCGACACCGAACTGACGGCTTTGCAGCTCGGTCTGCAGCGCCTGCCGCAGGTTTTTCACCTCTTCCTCGTCGACCCACAAATCGCTGTTGCGCGTGACGCGGAACTGCGAATACGCCAGCACGTCGCGGCCGGGAAACAGGTCGCCGATATGGGCGTGGATCACCGACGACAGCAGGCAGAATGCGATGCCGGCGCCGGCCACGCCGTCCGGCAATTGGATCACGCGCGGCAGCACGCGCGGCGCCTTCAGGATCGCGATCGAGGTGCCGCGCCCGAACGCATCCTTGCCCGACAGTTCGACGATGAAGTTCAGGCTTTTGTTGATGACCTGCGGAAATGGATGTGCCGGATCCAGGCCGATCGGCGTCAGCAGCGGCCGCACCTCGCGCTCGAAATACGCGCGCACCCAGGCGCGCTGGCTCTCGTTACGGTCCTCGTGGCGCAGCAGGAAGATGCCCTGGGCGGCGAGCGCCGGCAGGATTTCCTTGTTCAGGATGGCGTACTGCTGGACGACCAGCCGATGGCATTCCTCGCTCGTTTCCGCCAGCGCCTTCGTCAGCGATGCGGGCGCAACCGGCTTCGCGTCGATGTGGTCCTGGGCCAGCAGGCTGGCGATGCGCACCTCGAAAAACTCGTCGAGGTTGTTGCTGACGATGCAGAGATAGCGCAGGCGTTCGAGCAGCGGCACCCCGGGATCGGCGGCCTGCGCGAGGACGCGGCGGTTGAATGCCAGTTGCGACAGTTCGCGGTTCGCGAACGGCGGCGTGCCGTTGTTCCCGGCATGCCGGTCATTTCCGTCGGTTCCATCGCGCTTGCCGCCGGGTGCGCTGCTTGCCTGCTTCTCTCTTTTGTTCATGGTCGGCCGTGTCGGGGTCACGCGACGGATCGCGCCGGGTTGATGGAGACGGCGGGCGATCCGCGTCCTGCAGTGGAGGGTAGACGACGATTATGACGATCGCATGACGTTTTCCGGCAAGCAATGACATCCGGCCGGGCCGCCCGGATTGCCGTCATCGTCCGGTCACAATCGGTCATTAGAGTGCGCGCTGTTCCATTCCGATTCCACAACAAGGAGCAGTGATGCAAGTCAATCGATTCCTCAAGTCGCTGGCCGTCGCCGCCGGCATCGCGGCCGCCGTCGCGGTTCCGGCCGCCGCGGTCCGCGCCGCCGACATCACCGGGGCCGGCTCGACCTTCGTCTATCCGATCCTGTCGAAGTGGGCCGAAGCCTACAAGAAGGAAACCGGCATCGGCCTGAACTACCAGTCGATCGGTTCGGGAGGCGGCATCAAGCAGATCAAGGCGAAGACGGTGGACTTCGGCGCGTCCGACATGCCGCTGTCGGTCGAGGATCTGAACAAGGATGGGCTGATGCAATTCCCGGTCATCATGGGAGGCGTGGTGCCGGTGGTGAACCTGGACGGCATCAAGCCGGGCGAGCTGAAGATGAGCGGCGAGGTGCTGGGCAACATCTATCTCGGCAAGATCACCAAGTGGAACGACCCGCAGATCGCGGCGCTGAACCCGGGCGTGAAGCTGCCGGCCGACGACATCGCCGTGGTGCACCGCGCCGACGGCTCGGGCACCACCTTCATCTGGACCAGCTACCTGTCCAAGGCCAACCCGGAGTTCGGTTCGAAGGTCGGCACCGGCACCGCGGTGAAATGGCCGGCCGGCGTCGGCGGCAAGGGCAACGAGGGCGTGGCGGCCAACGTGCAGCGGATCAAGGGCGCGATCGGCTATGTCGAGTACGCCTACGCGAAGAAGAACAACATCGCCTACACGCTGATGAAAAACCACGACGGCGAGATCGTTCAGCCGAAAGACGACACCTTCAAGGCCGCCGCGTCCGGCGCTGACTGGGCCAAGGCGCCGGGCTTCGGCGTGGTGCTGACCGACCAGCCGGGCAAGAACAGCTGGCCGATCACCGGCTCGACCTTCGTGCTGATGCACACGGCCCAGGAGAATCCGGCCAAGGCGAAGGAAGTGCTGAAGTTCTTCGACTGGGCCTACGGCAAGGGCGCGTCGATGACGACAGACCTCGACTACGTCGCGATGCCGACGGAAGTGGTGAAGCTGATCGAAAGCACATGGAAGGCGCAGATCAAGGACGCCTCGGGCAAGGCGGTCTGGTAACGCGATGCCGGTGCGAGGCCCGGGCAACCGGTTTGTCGTGCATCGCCGTCGCCGTACCGTGCAGGGTGGGGTAACTCTTCTGCACGGTACGGTTCCCCGTATTTGAAGCGGATGTCATTCCATGAGCGCACATCTCTCCTCGATCGCCGATGCCGACCGCGAACGGCAGGCGCAGGAAGCCGCCCGGTCGGCGGGAAAAATGGCTGCCCGGATACGCAGCCAGCGCTTCCAGGACGCCGTCTTCCACAAGCTGACGCTGGCTTTCGCGCTGACGGTCCTGGTGGTGCTCGCCGGCATCATCGTATCGCTCGCCATCGGCGCGGCGCCCGCGTTCCGCGAATTCGGCCCGGCCTTCGTCACGACGGTCGAATGGGACCCGGTCAACGACCGCTACGGCGCGCTGATCGCCATCGCCGGCACGCTGACCACCTCGCTGGTCGCGCTGCTGATCGCGTTCCCGGTGAGTTTCGGCATCGCGCTGTTCCTGACCGAGCTCTGTCCGGGTTGGTTGCGCCGTCCGATGGGCACCGCGGTCGAGCTGCTGGCCGGCGTGCCGAGCATCATCTACGGCATGTGGGGCCTGTTCGTGTTCGCACCGTTCTTCGCCGAAAGGGTAGAGCCGGCTCTGGCGCACACGCTCGGCCGGTTGCCGGCGGTGGGCGCGCTGTTCCGCGGCCCGGCGATGGGCATCGGCGTGCTGGCCGCCGGGCTGATCCTGTCGGTGATGATCGTGCCCTTCATCGCCTCGGTGATGCGCGACGTGTTCGAGACGGTGCCGGCGGTGCTGAAGGAATCCGCCTACGGGCTCGGCGCCACGAAGTGGGAAGTGATGCGCAAGATCGTGCTGCCGTACACCCGGGCCGGCGTGGTCGGCGCGGTCATGCTGGGCCTCGGCCGCGCGCTCGGCGAGACGATGGCCGTTACCTTCGTGATCGGCAACGCTCAAGATTTGTCCTGGTCGCTGTTCGCCGCCGGCAGCAGCATCGCGTCGACGCTGGCCAACGAGTTCGCCGAGGCCGACACCGCGCTGCACGTCTCGGCGCTGTTCGCGCTCGGGCTGATCCTGTTCGCGATTACCTTCGTCGTGCTCGCCGCCGCCAAGCTGATGCTGCGGGCGATGGCGCGCAAGGAGGGCGCCCGATGAGCAATCCCGTCTACCGGCGCCGGCTGTGGACGCACCGCATCGGCATCGCGCTGTCGGTGCTGGCGATGGCGTTCGGCATTGCGTTCCTCGGCTGGATCCTGGCGACGCTGCTAATCAAGGGTTTCGGCGCGATCGATCCGGCGATCTTTCTGGCCGACACGCCGCCGCCCGGCGGCGGCGGG